>JAUZQT010000001.1 GCA_030950825.1 Mariprofundaceae bacterium
CAAGCAGCCGTACGCTTTTTTTGCGTATTTCCTTCTGCATTTTCTGCTGCCGCACGAACGTGCGTTGGGCATAAAAGCCAAAGCTAACCATGATGATCGAAATTAACGCGCGCATCCAAAGTTCATTTGGGTCGTGGCTTAATAGATTGTTGAAAAAGCTACCCTCGCCAAAGATGAAGGCGTGCAATAGGGCTTCAATAAACCAGAATAGAAGCGCCACCAAGATACCCAGCCCGCCAAACCCTATCCGTTGTAGCATCTGCCTTCTCTCGTGGCATACTTTTTTACAGGTGCAAAACTCATACGGTGAACAGGGCAAGGGCCATGCTCACGCAAGGCATCCATATGCACTTTGGTGCCATAACCTTTGTGCCTGGCAAATTGATACAGCGGATATTGATAGCCCAAATAACGCATCAAACGGTCACGCACGACCTTGGCAACAATCGAAGCGGCTGCGATCTCTTGCACTGAATCATCCCCCCCAATGACAGCTGATACAGGATATGCCATATCGGGTACGCGGTTTCCATCCACCACGACTTCTGAAGGTGCAATGCTTAAGCCCTCCACACAACGGCGCATCGCTAACATCGTCGCATGTAAAATGTTTAAACGCTCAATATCCGCAGTTGTACCTTGGGCAACGGCATAGGCCACCGCATGTTTGCGAATATGGTAATATTGTTTAATACGTTTTTTCTCTGATACGCGTTTGGAATCGCGGTATTGCCCCAGCATCGGATCATCAGGTGATAAAATCACCGCCGCCGTGACAACAGGCCCTGCTAAAGGGCCGCGCCCAACTTCATCAACGCCTGCTAGCATAACCTTTCTTCAATGCCCATATCGCTGGAATTAATGCTATTTTCCCTGAAATAATTCTTTAATGCCGCCAATGGCGCCCAGGGTCGCAGTGGCATCAATGGGCATAAATACTGTTTTATCGCCTTTACCTGTTGTACCGATGGTATTGAGTGTATCCAAATAACGGATGGCAATCAGGTATTGGCTAAAACCTTGTTCACCCAGTGCTTCTTTCAATTTATCCAGTGCGGCTTTTTCACCATCTGCTTCAAGGATACGTGCAGTACGATTGCCTTCAGCGACCAAAATAGCTGCCTGCTTTTCACCTTCAGCTTTTAAAATATCAGATTGTCGAGCGCCTTCAGCTTCTAAAATAGAGGCGCGTTTATCGCGTTCTGCACGCATTTGTTTTTCCATGGCTGCTTGCACGTCATCGGGAACATTTAGATCTTGCACTTCTACACGTTTGACTTTGGCTCCCCAATCATCGGCAGCTTGATCCAGCGTGACTTGTAGGCGAGCGTTAATATCTTCTCGTGAAGATAATGTTTTATCCAGCTCCATTTCACCGACCAAACTGCGCAAGGTGGTTTGACCAAGTTTTTCAATGGCATTGGGAAGATTGGCAATGCGGTATATAGCATCATGTGGATTGGTAATTTCAATATACAGTAAGGCGTTGATGTGAATGCTAACATTGTCACGCGTGATCACTGTTTGCGATGGAAAATCCAGTACTGTTTCACGAATATCAATGCGGGTCACTGTTTGTAAACGTGAATACGATGCGTCATCAGATTCTCCCAGTAAACGCCCCAGAGCACCGCTAGCGGCAGGGCTTTTCCAAATAAATTCACGAGGCCGATCCAGAAATGGCACAATAAAATTAATGCCAGGCATTAAGGTGCGACTATAATTCCCCAAGCGTTCAATCACCATGCGTTCAGAGTTGCGAATGACCACAATTCCCTTATATATAACAATAATTACTACTGCTGCAATGCCAATCATAACCATATCCATCATAGCGCTCCTATCTTTGAAATTTTTACATGAAACAAATGAAAATTTTTAGCCTCTGATAGATGTATCATATCATGGGATGAAAAAGTTTCATCTGCGTTAATCTGATGCTATTTTTGTGACATACAAGGTGCTGCCATGAATGCGCTCAATACAGGCTGTTTCACCGACTTCAAAGCAATGCTTTGATTCTGCTGCCCATGACACACTTTTGTATTCCACACGTCCACGCGGTGAAATACGCTCGGTGACTTTCACCAACCTGCCTTCCATATATCTTATATCATCAGGGTGTTGCTGCTGCGATGGAGAACGCAATAAGTGTAGTCCCCATGCTGCCATTGATGTTGCTAACGCGAATATAAACCATTGTACTGTCAATGACATGTCCCATATCGCTGAGATTACACCAACTATTGCCGCGCCACCTACAACTGCTAATAAATAATAAGAGTTCAATAATAACAATTCGACAACGGCAATGACACATGCCGCCAGCAACCATAAATGCCATATTTCTAAACTCAAAAATTCAAGCATGAGCGTTCCTTTTTACCATTCCTTTTCATATATTAATGTTGGAGGAAGCTTAAAAGACCGCCAGTTCTTCCTTCTAAAAAACATACACACCAAACTGCGTAACATCGAGCCTGAATAATGCTCCAATATGAGGTATGAAGGCATAACAGGCAAGCGATAAAATTGGTAATAATTCAGCATAGGGCGCGTGAAGAAATAAGTCATCAAGTTGTTCGCTGAATTTTATTTGCCACCAACCTAAATCCTGCAAATAGAATTTTTAGGGGCACATTCCCGAAATACCTATACTAACGCATGTGTAAGCATTGCCGCAACGTATCTAAGCCTGAAGAATCTCTTTGGTTTCAACACAAAACGCCAATTGCGGATTGTAGCAAGGCGTACCGCGTTTATGTGGGTTGTAACCGATGACCGACCCTCCTGCTTCTTC
>JAUZQT010000010.1 GCA_030950825.1 Mariprofundaceae bacterium
GTGCGTAAAGCGGTGCGCTTGGCACGCAGTGAAAAGCCTGGTGCATGTCATATTGAATTGCCTGAAGATGTCGCCAAGCTAGAAATCAATGCACAGCCGATGGAGCCTCGTCGTTATCATCGACCTGTGGCGGATTCCGAGTCCATTGAGCAGGCATTTCAAATGTTACGTCATGCCAAACGGCCTTTGCTTTTGGTGGGTAATGGCTGTATTCGTCATGATGCAAGCGGTGAATTGCGTCGTTTTTGTGAAGCATCAGGCGTGGGTGTTATCAATACCTTTATGGCCAAAGGCTGTGTGGATGCGGATGCTGATTATTGCCTTTATACGGTTGGTTTGCAGGCCAAAGATGTGGTTTTATGCGCACTTGATGCGGCTGATTTGGTGATAACCTTGGGTTATTACATGGTTGAGTATCATCCTCGATTATGGAATAGCGATGGTGATAAACACATCATTCATATTGATTTCCAAGCAGCAGAAGTTGATGAGCATTACAACCCAGAAGTGGAGCTAATCGGGGATTTAACACATACATTGGCGGTATTTAATGCCAATGTTGAAAAGTTGGGTGCGGTGCAGCGTAATCTGTCACAACAGGTTGAAACACGCCGTCAAATGAAGCAGGTTTTAGAAGAGCATGCTGATGATGATACCAAGGGCAGTATTCGCCCGCAAAAGGTATTGGCGGATGTGCGTAAGGTCATGGGTAAAGATGATGTTTTACTCTCTGATGTTGGGGCGCATAAAATGTGGATTGCCCGTCACTACCAATGCAATGAACCGAACACCTGCCTGATTCCCAACGGTTTTTGTTCGATGGGATTTGCGTTGCCAGCTGCGATTGGTGCTGCACTTGTTTACTCCGACAAACAAATTCTATCCATATGTGGCGATGCAGGTTTTTTGATGAATGTGCAAGAGATGGAGACGGCCAAGCGCTTAGGCAGCAACATCGTGGTGATGATATGGGAAGATCATGCTTATGGATTGATTGCGTGGAAACAGCGAATCAATTTGGTCATCATACAGAACTTAGTTTTACCAATCCTGATTGGATGTTGTTGGCTCAATCGTTTGGCTGGCATGGGCATCATGTGTTAGATAGCAAGGATTTGGAGGGTGTACTTCAGAGTGCGTTCTCTGAAAATGGCCCAAGCTTAATTGTTGTGCCGATTGATTATCGTGAAAATATGAAATTATCTGAGCGTATGGGGAATATTATTTGTGCCATTTAGCCTGCATTATTCATGAATCGGCGTGATGGAAAAACGAGTCATGGGAAAACGAGTTAGGCTTGCATCTGCTCGCGTCGTATTTGATCTGGTGAAGGTGGGCTAATAGCACACCCATCGTACATACCAGCGCTCTGGTTAGCCCTCAGCTGACTCCTCGACTAGCTTCATGATCTCTTGTAACGATATTTTACTACCGCCATCGCTACCTTCAAGCAGCGTATTCGCTAGATCACGTTTTTGCTGGTGCATTTGCACAATTTTATCCTCAATCGTGTTTTTAGCGATAAATCGGTAAATAGTGACGGGGCGTTTTTGACCAATGCGATGAGCTCGATCAGAGGCTTGATCTTCCACTGCGGGGTTCCACCATGGATCCATATGCAACACATAATCAGCCGCCGTTAAATTCAGTCCTGAGCCACCAGCTTTAAGGCTAATGAGAAACACATCACCCTCCCCAGCTTGGAAAGCATCAACACGTTTTTTGCGTTGCGCAGCAGGTGTTGAGCCATCAAGGTATTGGTAAGATATACCCTTATCATCCAAATGTTTTCGTAACAGATGCAGGTGCGCGACAAATTGACTAAAGACCAATGCTTTATGATTATTTTCGCGCAACTCTTCAATGCATTCGCCAAAGGCCGTCAGCTTAGAGCCGACAATCTTGGTGCCAGGCATGACTAAGCTTGGGTGGCAGCAGGCACGGCGCAGGCGCATAATCTCTGCTAGCACCCTGATTTGTTGTTCACCGGGGTTGCTGCTTGTACTTTGCTGAATGCGCTCTAATGCTTGACGACGTGTCGCTTCGTACAAGGCAAGCTCTTCAGGCGATAAATCAATGTGCATGGTGATTTCAGTGCGTGAAGGAAGCTCTTTGAGTACATCGCTTTTTAGTCGACGCAGCATGAAAGGGTGAATCAGTTGGCGGAGCCGTTTGGCAATATCTTTGTCACCGTGTAGCTGAATAGGGTTGGCAAAACGACGGTTAAAACTATCCAGTGAACCCAGCAAGCCAGGGTTGATGAACTGGAACAATGTCCACAACTCACCCAAATGATTTTCAATGGGGGTACCTGTGGTAATTAATCGTATTGCGCTGTTTAATTCCATCGCCGCTTTTGAGCGTTTGGTCATATTGTTTTTGATCGCTTGAGCCTCGTCTAGCACAACAGTTTGCCATTCACGTGAAGCAAGCAGCGCGCCATTACGCTGTAGTAGTGCATAACTACAAACGATAAGATCAAATGGACCCGCTTCGTTAATCATCACCGTGCGATCGCCTTCGGCAAAATCCTTCAGATTTAATGTTGGTGCAAAACGAGATGCCTCCGCCTCCCAGTTCATGCAAACAGAGGTGGGGGCAATAACCAATGTTGGCCCTTTGAGTGCATGGGATAAAATCAACGCCAATGCCTGCACTGTTTTGCCTAAACCCATATCATCCGCAAGGCAGGCACCTGCGCCCCAGTAGGCAAGCCGAGCCATCCAAGCGAATCCCTCTTGCTGATAATCACGCAATTCTGCTTGCAAGGTTGAAGGCAGTGTGGGTTGAAAGTTTTGTGCCTCGTCCAACTGCGATAGATGATCTTGCCAGTTTTTATTCTTGCGTATTTTCATGCCATCGGTCAGTTCATCTACTGCACCAGCGGCTAGACCATGAAAACGCCCTTTATCAGTAATCGATTGCAGTGCATCCAATCGCTCATACAATGCCTTACTAAGGCTAATAAATTGATCATTATCCAAGCGCACAAAACGACCTGGTGAAGCTTGCATCAAGCTCATCAATTGTTGCAAACTGATAACTTGGTTTTCACTAATCTCAATCTCACCTTGCATCTCAAACCAATCATTTTTTTTGTTCATTGATACGCGGAATTGACCAACATCCATCTTCTTCGCCAGTGAAATCCCTTTGCCTTCTGGCCACTCTAAGAGTAGATCATCACCAAAGCCTTGTAATACATCTAATGTCTCCAGCGTCTCTTGGGGATCATCAATCTTCCAGCTCCAACCCTCTTCTTCACTTAAATAGGCACACTCCGAAAATAATTTCTGGCTACGTTTTTCTTCATCTCTTAGGTTGCGTTTGCTTTGCAGTGTGCGTCCTTCATGCTCGGTAAACAGTGTCTCGCCGCCCTCTGCAGGATGCATAAGTAACGGTGCAGCATCACCAAAGGGGCGAACAAAACATGAAAGTTGTAAGCCCTGCCCAATGGGTTGAAGGTGCATATGTAATCGAGCATCAGCCTCTATCACTTCGGCAGCTTGTTGCCCTTCACCACCGATTTCTGAATGCACCGTAAGAAAAGGAGCAATGGCCGAAATGGCTCCTAAAGCCTGTTCTTCTGCCTCTTTGGGTGCCAAAAGCCCTTTTTCACCTAAAATATTCGCAATATGTAGATGTTCGCTTTCTAAAGTATAAACCACAACGCGCTGCGGTGTCTCCCAGCGTAAGAAGCTAAGATTTGTCGGTTCACCCTCTTCTTCTTCATGATCATCGCTAAAGATACCCTTTTTATCGGGAAAAGGTTCAATGCGTAGGCGAATATTTTCTTTTTCTTTTAACACTTGAAGCACGATTTCCCCTTTTATGACACTAAAGGGGATTGATGTATCGCCAATAAACAACAAGGGATGCTCTGCAATTACAGGCAGTGCTTCAAAGATGTTTACTTCAGTAGAGGTCTCATGATGATACCATTCATAAACTTGTTCCTCTTTAATACAAGAACAAATCATTTTGTCTTGTTCGTTAAGAAAAGGGAGTTCTTGGTTTCGAACGGGGGTAGGCAACAAACGTGATAGCGCAACCTTTCGTCCTTTACTCCACTTTCCATTTTTATTGCGTTTTTGAAGACGTGGTTCAATATCTTCGATGGCTATGTTCTTTCCTTTATGTGTGGTTGTAATTAACCATGCCATGCGTTGAGAATCATGCGCATTTTGCGCCACAGAACTGGCATTCAAGTTCATCAAAGCATGCAGCCCGCGCTCCCACACCTCCTCCTTTTTTAAAAGGTTCAGGCAGGAGACAAGATCCATGGACTCTATGTGCTTACGATTATTCTCAATCATCTCCTTGTACGAAGGAGCCTCTTTCATTTTATTGATGAACGGATCAGATGATCTTTCTGCATAGTAAGGTGAGCTACTTATCTCCCAAGCCAACCAGCCTATTTCATGGTGTGTCGCATGCATCACCAGTGCCAATATGGCACTAGGGATATCCAACGTCTTATCCAATTGAAGATCTAACCAATGCAGGCCTGAAATAAACAACCATAGAAAAAGGATATCGCCATTGTTTTGTTCATCAAATATAGCGCTCGCCTCTTTTATCGTTAATGTTGCGCGCATTTCACGAACATCAATGACTCTTTCCAACCATAATACCACATTCGTGGTGCGACCATTCACAAACACCTTTTTAGCCAAAGCGGATTGTTTGCGAAATTCACTAAATTGCCCCTGCCGTAAAAAGCAGAGTAGATAAAAAACAAAATCCTCACCATCCAAACAGATCAATTCACCCTTGCTTGCTTTGTTTTTTTGGGCGATAAGTATAGTGTCGTATATTTCTAGCGCAGCAGCATCTTGTCCGCGCAAAAAGGCGAGTCGAGCACGTAATGACCATGCTTTTTCTGTTTCAATCCCTTCTAGCAGCTTCTCTGCTTGATGAACTTCACCTTGCCAAACACATATTTCGGCTAATAAACAGACACCCCCTGCTTGTTTAAGTATTTTTGGAGAGGATTCAAGTTCAGTTTTAATTTCAGCTAAGGTGGTATCCACTACACTAAGATTACAAATAATTTTTCGCATCATTAAATGCAATAGTTGAAAACGAATATCATCGGCTAATGTGGCAAACCAGTCCCAATTAAGTTCACCCTCAAGGAGGCTGACATAGGCTTGTGGGTATTGCTTACAGAGAGAAAAATGGTCTTGTTGAGTATCCAAAAAACCACGCGTTTTCGCCGCATTCGCCGTATATAAACTGGTGCGAGATTCGCGCATTTTACTAAAGTTTCGACCATGGGAATCGTGCGTTAATGCAATATCTATGGCTTTTATTACATTAATATATAACTTCGATAGGGCTAGTTTTTGCGCTAAGGAATCGACGATTCTCGGAGCACACCTAAAACGCCCATTTGTAATAATAATAAGCTCTTTTTTGCCCAGCTTATTTCGCCAAGCCGAATTCACAGCCATGTTATGATAGCCTGTTTCTTTCAATACCTTGTTCAGTATCGTACAGGTCAATGGGCAATAGGCAGCGGCCAATATTTGCAAAGCAATAGTATCTCTTTCTGAACATTCGGCCAATGTCTCAAATATATTGTCACCAAAATGATTGTTCATTATAAAACTCCCGTTCCTTGCTTATATAACGTTGATTAAATTCTTTTACTTGCATCATCACGGGTCTGCCTTTTCGATGCCTAGGAGGCTATTTTAACTGTGTGAAGGACGCGCATCTTAGTGGTTATTATGGCATATCACCACTGGTTTTTTCCTTAGTATTGGCGTAAAATTGAAAGTGTCCGCTTTTAGAAAAGTAGAAATCGGCTGCCTTTTCTTTCTCACCAACTTTCTCATTTTCAGCATGCTCACCTATATTTCCTTCAGTTTTTTTGTCCTTCTCTTTATCTTGTTTATCACTTCTTATTTTCTTTTTTGTTATTCTGTTTATCGCTATTTTTTCTTCGTCTTCATCATCAACATTGACATCACAGTCACCTCTCACAACAATTTGCCTATGACAACACAAGCATTGTTACAGCAGTTATACGATACCCCTGAAGAAGAGATTATAAAAAACATCCACGCATTGAAAAAAGAACTGGGCAAGAAGGTTCTTATTCTTGGGCATCATTACCAGCGAGAAGAAGTCTTTGATTTTGCCGATGTTTCAGGAGATTCACTCAAACTATCCCAACAAGCTGCCGATACCGATGCGGCCAATATTATTTTTTGCGGTGTACATTTCATGGCTGAAACCGCTGACATTCTCACATCCGATGAGCAGGCTGTCTTTTTGCCAGACCTCGCAGCAGGTTGCTCGATGGCTGATATGGCCAATGATACGCAAGTATCCAAGTGTTGGCAGGAGCTTTCCACAGTCATTCAGCCCGATTATTGCGTCACACCTGTAACCTATATCAATTCAACCGCTGCACTAAAATCATTTTGCGGTGAACATGGCGGCATTGTCTGCACCTCATCAAACGCTCAAAAAGTGCTCAATTGGTCTTGGAATCAACGTCAAAAAATTCTATTTTTCCCCGATCAGCATTTGGGTGAAAATACCGCACTTGCCATGGGCATTGCTGAAGAAAAGATGATCATATGGGATCCATTCCAGCCTTTGGGTGGCAATACCCCCGAAGCTATTGAGCATGCTTCATTGATTCTATGGAAAGGTTTTTGCTCAGTACACCAGCTGTTCAAAGCTGAACATGCCACAACCATGCGCAACAACCATGCTGGCATTCAAATACTTGCTCACCCAGAATGCTCGCGCGGAGTCTGTGAAACAGCCGATTTTGTAGGTTCAACCGAAGCGATTATTCAATATGTACAAAATGCTGATGCAGGCAAGCAGTTTGCTATTGCCACGGAACTCAACCTGGTCAATCGCCTACGTATTCAAAACCCTGACAAACCAATCTGGTTTTTATCACCCATGGTCTGCATGTGCTCTACCATGTTTCGCACTGACCCACAGCATTTGTATGCCACCCTATTGGCCATTAAAGATGGCAACACGGATCATCAAATCATTGTGCCAAGCGCACAGAAACATTGGGCTAAAATATCGCTTGAAAGGATGTTAAACCTTGCTTAAATATCTTATTATAATTCTTTCGATGAGCCTCGCTGGCACAACCGTCACAGCCGCTGATATCGAAAATAATGGCGCTGAAGACAGCAGTATAAAAAACATACAACAGCAGCTTGATAATTTCAAACAAAGCCCAGATGCCATCTATGCCGAAGCAACTTTAGCACGGGCACAAGCCTATTTGGGCGCTGCCATGCTGGCCGATGAAGGTGAAGAGCAACAAGCAAAACAATCTGCATTACACAAAGCTCAAAGCACCCTCAATGAAGCCAAAGCCAGTGCGAAGCATTTTCAGGAAACATTTGTAGATTTGCTCCACTTACAAAAATCCGCCGAAGATATTGTCCGTCAACTACCGTACAACACAACAAGACCACGCGACTCCAGCCCAAATCTACTTCTGCAAGAAGCCAAACAAGCCTTGAAAAAGGTTATTCATGCCGCTGAAATTGGCAAGCTTAATATCAGCCAACAAAGAGCTGGCGCAGCACGCGCAGCATTTTCACGCGTTCTTGATAGTGCGCTGCCAACACTGCTGGAAAAAACAGCCAATATTTTATCCAGTGCCGCTGCAAAAAATGCAAAACGCTATGCTCCCAACACCTATGAACAGGCGAAAAAGGCATTTTCATCATTGCAGCTATACCGCGATGGCATAAACTCTCAGATGCCCCAATACCCCGCACAAGCCCTTGAGCTTGCTGAATTAGCATTGGAGATCAGTATCCGTGTTAAGGCTTGGCGAAAAGATAAGGGAAGCCATGAGTTTTTATGGTTACAAGCACGCGAACAGCGCCAAAAAATCGCTGCCAGCTTGCATATACCATTATTTCAAGATGATGTTGCAACTGCCCAGCTCATCCAAGCCATTGAACAATTACAATTACGCTTTACGCAAAGCAAACAAGCCGCACAGGCAGACATCACAGCACTTGAAAAGAAAAGTGATGTTCAGCTAAAAAAAGCCTTAAAAGAACAAGACTTTTTATTAAACCAGCAGCGAGATGAGCAAATAGCCCGTATGAAAGAGGCTTTTCGAGCCAAGCTTGAACGTGAAACCTTTGAAATAAAACGCCAAAAACGTATTCAATCTTTATTTTCCAAAGGTGACGTTAGTATTATAGCCAATTTGGATGGTTCACTGGTTTTACGCCTTTCCAGCCTGAAATTTTCTCCAGCAAGCAGTAAAATTGATGCCGCTTATTTTGATTTATTGAGCCGTATAAAAAATGTTTTGGATATTTATGGCGATCGAACCTTTCGCATTGAAGGGCATACCGATGATCGCGGTGATCTAAAAGGTAATCAGAAGCTATCATTGCAACGCGCCGAATCCATCCGTGACTTTCTTGTTGCAGCAGGTGCAGATAGCGCTTCATTAAAGGCACTGGGCTATGGTGAGGTAAGACCCATTGCCAGCAATGACTTTGCGAAAGGTAGGGATATGAATCGCCGTATTGATCTGGTGATTGAAACACGCAATGGCAGATAAAGAAAATAATTCCGCCGCAGAGGTTCAACATTTTCTTGATGAATTATTACTATCATTTGAAGAAGATAAAACCTACAAACAAAAAATTCTAGGCGAAACATTGCGGCTTTTGCGTGGCAATCATTCAAAAAGTGATTTGAAAATGATGGCCAAAGTATTAAAGGAAATGCGTTTGGGTCTGGAAATTTTTCGTCTTTATCAAGCATGGCGTAAAGTCAGTATTTTTGGCTCTGCACGTATTGCCAAACATGATCCGCGTTATATTCAAACCCGTGATTTTGCAAAATCTATCAGTGATGAAGGTTTTATGGTCATTACAGGTGGTGGCCCTGGCATGATGCAAGCAGCCAATGAAGGCGCTGGTGCAAAACGCTCGTTTGGCATCAATATCAACCTCCCCATGGAGCAGCAACCCAATCCCATTGTAGATGGCACACCACGGCACTTTGATTGTCAGTATTTTTTTACACGCAAGTTGTTTTTTTTGAAAGAAAGTGATGCAGTCGTGCTAACGGCAGGCGGATTTGGCACGCTGGATGAAGGTTTTGAAACATTGACTCTGCTACAAACAGGGCGCAACCCACCGATTCCTGTCGTGTTATTGGAAGCACCAGGCGATGATTTTTGGGGGCCATTTATTCGTTCATGGGTTCGGCGTTTGACCCAAGATGGGCTAATTAGTCCACAAGATCAGAATTTATTTTTCCATACCGATTGCATTGCAACAGCAACCTCGCATATCCGTGATTTTTATATTAACTATCACAGCTTCCGATATGTTGGCAACTGGGTTCTCCTGCGCCTCCTCAACCCTTTAACACACGATGCTTTAGAACGCCTCAATGCCGAATTTACAGATGTTCTACATCAAGGAACCATCGAACAAGTATTCGAATGGCCACACAATGATGATACATGTTTTAAACATTTACCAAGATTACGCATGCGCTTAAAGCATCACCATATCAATGTATTACCGCAGATCATTCGACGCATCAATGCGTTGCACAATAATAATAACGCCCTTTCACCCTAGCCTGAATGATTCATAAATCATTGTGATGATTGCGAAGAACCTTTATTTGCAACGACTTTTTTGTCGGGAGTGCCGTACCAATGGATACGGTCGCCTGGCAAACAATTCGTTGCGGATAAAGGGGCAAGCAAGGGCACGATAGTATTTGTGAATTATTCAGGCTAGGATTGTACCATGCTCACAACAACGCCCTTTCGACACATGACGCTGGCCGATCATTTAATTGGACATGTCGATCAAGCTTTAAACAATATTTTTTGTCGCCAAGTAAGCCAACGTCCCTATCCCGCCGATACGTGTAGCGATGCTCCCTTGTCCACTGAGGAAAGGCGCAAAGCTGCGGGATTAATGCGTGTCAATCACGCAGGCGAAATGGCGGCACAGGCACTGTATCAAGGGCAAAGCATCACCGCACGCGATCCATCTATTCGTGATCAACTCAGGCATGCCTCAGTGGAAGAAAGTGATCACCTAAACTGGTGTCGAACACGGCTTGATGAACTCGGTGAAAAACCATCAAGGCTGGATCCTTTATGGTATGTGGGATCCTTTGCGCTTGGCGTAACTGCTGGTATTGCTGGGGATCGGTGGAATTTGGGTTTTTTGGCTGAGACAGAGCATCAGGTGGTTCGTCATCTGGATAGCCATTTGCAAGACTTACCAGAAAACGATGGTCGAAGCCGCGCCATTGTCACGCAAATGCGCACCGATGAACTTGGGCATGCAAAGCTGGCTGAGGATTTGGGTGCAGCTACCTTACCGAAGGCCGTGAATACGGTGATGGGCTTCACCGCCAAAGTCATGACTTCATTGGCTGAACGTATTTAGATAACACCGTGTCCAATAGCCCACAACCCCACTTACACATTGTATTATTCGAGCCTGAAATACCCCCAAACACAGGTAATATTGCGCGTTTATGTGCCTGCACAGGCGCAGCCCTCCACTTGGTACACCCCTTGGGCTTTAAAATATCAGACAAACAATTACGCCGCGCAGGCCTAGATTATTGGAATTGGCTGCAAGTCAAAGAGTATGATCATTGGGATCACCTGTGCCAGACATTGCAAACACAAACACAGTGGTATGCTTTGAGTACAAAAGCCACAAGCACCATATGGGATGCCTCCTTTCAGAAGGGGGATGTGCTTGTATTTGGACCAGAAAGTCGCGGTTTACCAGAAGGCATCCTAAACAAGTTATCAGCCATTAAAATCCCTATGCGGAACGATGCCCCCGTCCGTTCTCTCAATCTATCTTCAGCCTGCGCTATTGTTAGTTATGAAGCATTAAGACAGATCAATGCACCCACTGATTTGCCTGAATTCGTATCATAAACGCAATCGAAGTATAGCCTCTACCAGCGCCAGTATTTGAATCGGGATAGGGAGTCGCTCGTAGGTTTGCACTCGGGCTTCTTTCAGATGCTCGGTCGCCCTTACACCCTTGTCGGCGGCTAGTACTTTTAAAAGGTATCAATACCGATAACCTACTGGAATATCTACAGAGTACTTGCACCTCATCAGGAACTGGGTCAGGCTTTTCTATTATCATATTTATGCGGCTTATAACGGGGGCATCCATTATTGCCATGCCAGAACAGTAGCGTGACTGACAAAATAAGCAAATAGGAAAGCCTGACCTGGTCTTCTTGTTTGTGCACCGGTCTTTTGCCGAATACCTTTGCAATCGCTTGCATCAGCATCCGACCCACAAAAGCTGCACCGTGCTCCGCTTTGTGGTCGGCTGAAGCCAAGCGTTAGCAGTCAAAAACCCAAACTTGCCGCCCGAGTAATTTAGGTATAAATTTTACTCATGTATAGTTTTGAATATGATGAAAATAAAAGCTTTTCAAATTTAGGAAAACATGGTATCGGTTTTGATACCGCTCAAAAACTATGGGCAGATCCCGAGCTTATTGAGCTGCGGGTAAAATCAGAAGATGAACCACGTATTTTAGTTATTGGTCTCATAGCTAATAAACATTAGTCAGCTGTAATTACATATCGAGTAGATGCCATCAGAATTATTTCAGTCAGGCGCTCGCGTAAAAAAGAGGTGAAACTTTATGAAAGCTAAGAACTTTGATAAAAAATTTGATGATAATAAACAAGACATTATAGATGACCTCGATTTGTCTACTATCAAGCGTCCAAATCAAAAACAAAAACGAATCAATGTTGATTTTCCTTCTTGGGTAATTGATTCATTAGATAGAGAAGCTGGTCGAATTGGTGTAACTCGCCAATCTATAATCAAACTTTGGTTAGTTGAACGCCTCGAAGAAAGAGCTGCTAATCGGGTAGCCAAGGGTCTTTAACCCTCAGTCAGCCCCCACAACCCCCTGCAGCCTGACCCCGGTTGTACTACCGGTTTCTTTATGACCCGGTTTCGTTGATAACCACGATTTTCATCATGGATTCCCAATACAGTTGGGTTGCTGAGCTTGTCGAAGCAGGAATGACGTTTTTTAGAGCCAAGTTGGGTATCTTGTTAGCATGCTGAATAGTTGCGTCTTTATTTAATAATAAAGAGCCAAAAACTGGCAAATTAAAGTTTAATAAAAGCCCGTTATTTCGACAGCCTAGGGCTAAAGGTTCTTTTTGGAAACAACTGACTCACCGTTCGCGCATTTATAAACGAGGTTCGGAGAAGCGAGTGGGATACTCCCAGTTTTTGGGGCTAATTGATTGCTGTCTGATGTTAAATAGTCTGCAACGCACCTAACCAGAATGAGGATGGATGATATATAAGAAT
>JAUZQT010000100.1 GCA_030950825.1 Mariprofundaceae bacterium
TCAATACCTTCGCCAATTTTTATCCTGAAACCAAGACAAAAAGTTAATGTTTGTAACAGTTTTATTTTGCAAGGATATATTAAAAATCGCTTCGGCATTTGGGCGATGTAATTTTTAATATGCAGCGGATATAGGAAATAAGGCCGCTACTCACATGCTTTATGAAAAAGTACCTGAAAATTGGCGAAGGTATTGTTACTATATATTAATGATGGTTAACCCGTATTACTCACGAATCAACGGCAGCCTACTATTTATTAGCCTGAATAATTCATAAATCGTTGTGATGATTGCGAAGAACCTATTATTTACAATGATTTTTTTGTCAGAAGTGCCGTACCAATGGATACGGTCGCCCGGCAAACGAATTCGTTGCGGATAAAGGGGCAAGCAAGGGCGCAACTGTATTTGTGAATATTCAGGTTAGATATACAGAACATTACAACCAGCAAGGTATGCGTGACCGCACGCTGCCACACGCCAGTATTTGTGATTAATGCGGATTCGTTTCCATAATAATAAACAACTCTTTTACACCAACTTCTTATTTTTTATGAAAAGCTGGCAGTTTCCTATTAACACTTTCATGCTTTTCATGTTACATTGCGGATACAAACGCTGGCGCACCGCGTTATACTATTACTGGAACGGGGATTAAATAACTTGTGCATTTAATCCCCATCCCTATATAATTAACCTTGGAGGATAATTTAAATGAAAGTTTCTGATGTAATGACAACCACTCCCCTAACATGTGATGAGAACGACAACCTTCGAAGTGTCGTTGAAAAAATGGTTATGCGCCGTTGCGGCTCTATCCCAGTGACTGATCGCGATGGCAATCTTACAGGTATTGTAACAATTCGCGATACAATGCTGCCTCTTTACCCTAATTTTGGCGAGTATGTCCACGATGCTGTACACGGGCGCGACTTCGAAGAAATGGAAGAAAACTACAAACGCGTATTATGCATGAAAGTCAAAGAAGTTATGACACCTGAACCCATGAGCACGAGCACAGATGAATCCATTCTTAAAGCTGCATCCTATATGGGTTTGCGCAACCTGCGCAGAATTCCAGTCACCGATAACGGCAAACTTGTTGGCATGATAAGCATCGGTGATATTGCGCGCGGTCTTTATATCCACCAAGCCGTTTAAACACAGGCTTCACCACTGACTCTTAAGTGGTCAGTGGTGAATCTAGCCAGTATTTGTGAACAATACAGCCTCCTAGTAAGGCACAATAGATCCATTAAAAGCCACAAACTGCCCTAATTCATAATCATCTATATTTTCAATCACTTGTGTCATGCCTGCTATTGATGTTTCAATATCAATCAAGCCTGTTTGATGCGTCATATCAGTCTGCACCCAGCCTGGATGCAAGGTAACTACCCGAATACCATAAGACTGTAAATCAACTGCCATAGATTTTGAGACAATAACCAAGCCGGCCTTGGCTGCACGATAAGCATAGGCTCCACCACTACTGTTATCCCCAGTAGAACCCATTTTTGAGCTTATATTTGCGATGGCTGCCTGCCCTGCAATCAACGACGACTTCAAACGCTGCACGACCCGCACTGGGCCAATACAATCCGTATTAAATACCTCCAACATAGCCTCAGGTACAATCAAATCCAATGACTGACCGCCACTCCCAGGCCCATAAACACCCGCATTATTGATCAATAAATGAAGCTTATCAGGCAACAATCCCTGCGGCTCAGTGTTTTCTCCAACATCCCAACAAACCGTATGCAAAGCATCCGAATGCAACCCCTTCAAAGCTTCACATTCGCTGCGATGACAAGCCCACACCTGCCAGCCATGAGCCAAATAGTGGTGCACAAACCCCAAGCCTAAACCTCGGTTTGCACCCGTAATCAATACATTCATAGTCGCCTCCACCGTTCTGCATGTTTACACTCGCCACATGCCGATTCTCCCAGTATTTCATTCATATGCATAAATCCGAACCACTCAACCGTGCAAGCATGTGGCATTGGCTCAAAGGCACGTGGGTAGATCGAAGTTTATTACTACTGGCACTTATTGCCATTGCTATTAGCTGGCAATGGCTACAGCAAAACCTATCAGGCACACCCATGGTTCATATCTACCATGGAAAGAATCTACTCGCGACATATCCATTGAACACAGATCTGCCCATACATTTTCAGGCGCAAGGTGATATTGGTATCTCGGAGATCACCATTGATCAGTATGGCGTGCGCATTAGCCACTCCTCTTGCATCACACAACGCTGTGTATTATCGGGTCATCGCCACCGTATTGGCGATATATTGGCATGCGTTCCCAATCGTATTCTTGTAAGCATTCAAGGCTCGCAGCAACTGCCCCTTGATGCAGTCTCTGAATAATGCACCAAAGCCCGCGTCCGAGCTTGGCATCCCTAGAAAAAAAAGCGCACTGGCTAGGCTTGTTGCTACTCGCCAGTGGTTTGCATATTTTCGAAGCAACCATACCCAGTTTTGGACCATGGTTCAAATTAGGCCTAGCAAATATTATCACCATCATTGCTCTAGCAACCATTGGCGCAAGAGCTGCTGCCAGTCTAGCGATTGCCAGGGTCGTCATCGGCGCTTTTTTTATTGGCACCATGTTCACGCCTACATTTATCATCAGCTTGATTGCCACCATCGCTGCAACCACCACCATGCTGCTTGCTTGGCGTTTTATTCCCCACATTAGTCTGATTGGCGTTAGCTTACTGGCTGCCATAGCCCATATGTGCAGCCAATTTTTCGTGGTCGAACAGTTTTTCATTCAGCAGACTGCACTTTATTATCTGCTACCGCCATTGCTTGTGCTATCCTGCGCAACAGGCTGGCTCAATGGCGCTCTGGCGACCTATATCACAGCGCAACTTAATATTCGGAGCAGATAAGCATTGCAGGTAAAGTCTAAAAAGAACCGATTAATCATTGCCTTTGCGGTATCTATTGCCACTCATATCATACTGGTATTGTTCATGTCGTTAAAACAAGATGAACCACGCTTGGCAAAAAAACAGCCGCCACAATTTACCGACGTCATCCTTTTGGATCCCGCAACTGAGCTTAAAAAATCCCCACCCAAGAATGCCAAAACAATTGCCAACCGAAGTACCAAAGGCGGCAGTACCCAAGCCAAAGATCGCACCACACGCACGGCAAAGTCACCCATACTCAACGACAACAAAGAAAAAAAGAAACCAGCACAGCCACAAACCCCAAAAACGCCACCACCTACACCACCCAAAACATCGGATAAACGTACCCGCATCATCACCAAAAAGGGCATATCTGCTGAGCCAAGCAAAACAATTGAAAAAAAACCAGTTAAAAAGAAGGCCGTAGAAAAAAAACGTCCAGCACCACCTCGCCCAATTCCTTTATCCAAGCTTATGCCGTCCAGTATGGCATTATCTGAACTATCGCGGGACTTTGAACGTGAACGCCGTATGAAGCAGATGCTGTCCAAAGAAGCTGATATTCCAATCAATACCAAGGAAGCAAAATATGCACCATATGCGCACTCACTGGTGCGTGCACTAGAAGAACAATGGCGCCCCGATCAAGTTGATTATAGTCAATTTCCAGATCAGGCGAGACAAGTCTTAATGCGCGTCACCATTGAACTGAGTGGCGAATTGGGTAACTTGGAAATACTACGCCCTAGCCCTATCCCATCGCTCAACGATAGCGCTGTGCGAGCCATACACGATGCCGCGCCATTTAAACCTTTACCCAGTTCGTGGGGATTGGATAGGGCAAGCTTTTACCTTACCTTTGAGGTCATAGATGATCAATTTGTCTTCCGTACCATGTAAGGCACTACTGCAATGGTATCAAGAAAACCTCCGCGATCTGCCTTGGCGACATACCACCGATGCTTATCATATTTGGATTTCAGAAATTATGCTGCAGCAAACCCAAGTCAAAACAGTGTTGCCACGTTATAAGCAATGGTTCCAACAGTTTCCAAGCATTCAACAACTCGCCGATTCGCCACTGGATGATGTGTTGAAAGCTTGGGAAGGTTTGGGTTATTACCGCCGCGCGCGGTTCATCCATGCTGCATCTCAACAAATCATGAACAAATACCATGGCGTATTCCCCAAACAATTTGAAGGCATCCTAAGTCTACCTGGTATTGGCCCCTCCACAGCTGGTGCCATTGCATCATTTTGTTTTGCTATGAACACTCCAGTACTTGATGGCAATGTGAAACGCGTGCTTAAACGTTGGCACAACCAAGCAGAGATCGGTGACAAACAACTTTGGGCGTTGGCACAGGCCGCCATTGATATATCCAAAAAACCTGCACTATGGAATCAAGCCATGATGGAATTGGGCGCAACACTTTGCCAGTCTCATTCAGCCCAATGCACCGCTTGCCCTGTATCAACAACTTGCAAGGCAGCCTTTTTAACCCTTAATAAGAATATTTCAAACAAGAAAAAAGTCGTCATAAAAGACCTGTTCTGGCAAATCAACCTGCATATTCACCCTGAAAAAGGAATTTGGCTGCAACAACGCCCTGAAGATGGGATATGGCCAGGGCTTTGGACACCGCCCATCATTGAACTTTCCCATCAGCCTAAAAAGATACCGTGTCATACCCACAGGCTAACGCACCGCCGCATTCACCTTTATGCAAAAAAGTGTCACAGTTCACCCCCAAGCGAGGGGAGATGGGTGCAACAACTTTCTCAACTTGCACTGCCAACAGGCATCCACCGAGCTCTTGCCAAGCAGCGCACCGCTTAGGAATGGGAATTAAATAACTTGTGCATTTTTGAATGCTTGGACAAATTAATTGACTTATAACAATATTTACTTTCATCTCAACAAAAGTCCGTCAACAACTATATGAGCAATTCCCAGCCCGTTCAGATGCTTTGTTTAACACTCTGAATAGTCTTTGCAGCAGGCAAAGTAATGACTCAAAATGGAATCTCCTCGCTACGGCCTCTATTCTCGGACAGCCTCCTAGGACTGCCCTTTAGCTTCAGATAAAACGGGACAAGAGTATACCCATCCTTTAGCCTTCGCAAATGCAAATTCAAAACAATATCAAACAGAAATTATTGGAGGCAGATTCCATCCGAATCGTTCGCCATATGATATCTGATAACCCCAGCTTAAATCGATCCGAAATATCACGACTTGTATGTGAGCACTTTGGTTTTTATAACGCAAAAGACAAGCCTCAACAGTCGGGTTGTCTAAAAGCATTGCGTGAACTTGAGAAGCCAGAGCATTATATATTACCAGATCCCCGTTC
>JAUZQT010000101.1 GCA_030950825.1 Mariprofundaceae bacterium
ATGATATTAAAAAGTATATTGCCCCCGTTTTTCCGGAATTACTTAAGGAACTGGGTCAGGCCTTTCTATTATCATATTTATGCGGCTTATAACGGTGCATCCATTATTGCCATGCCAGAACAGTAGCGTAACTGACAAAACAAGCAAATAGGAAAGCCTGACCCGATCTCAAGGCTGACACTCACCACTGCATTTTAGCCCTTTTGACAGGAGACGGGGCATAAGTGGAAGTAAACCCAAAAAAGATGTTTTCTAATATAGAACCGGGCTTGTCCAACAAACGGTTCAGATCGTGGTTCGTCCTTCACACGATCTAACCTTATTCGTTCCAGAAAATATGAGAATAATTGACACCCTTGATTCTCAATAGTGAGAATAAACAAGCGTTTGACTTTATCGATATTGAGCCTGCAACTATATGTTTTATAAGTGACTATAGAATAACTTCCAGTCTCGCCGAGAGTCAGCTGCAACTTGGCGCAACAGTTGCACTCCTAAATATTATCCCGCAAAGAGGTGGGCTCTGAAAATCCATGTGTCTCTAGGAGTGATTTGAAATGAAAAAAATATTATTTTCAGCAAGTGCGTTTGTATTTGTTGCCGTGTCCAGTGCAGCATTGGTTCCAACCAATGCTGAAGCTATACCAGTTTTTGCAAGAAAGTACGGCATGGCATGTAGTTCATGTCATACAGCGTTTCCAAAGCTAACCAAGATGGGTATTGCTTTCCGTGAGCGCGGGTTCCGCTTTTCTGCGGGTCGTGATGATATGGATAGCCAAGATGACAGGGGTAAAAACTTTGATGCTGGAGAAAATTCAGTGTTTGCAGCGGCGTTTCCATTTACCGTGCGCACCCAAATTTTGTTAACTGGTGCTGGCCCGTCTGTGGACTCAGCCGATAAGCCTGTCATGCCAGGTCATCGCCCAGGTATGTTGGATGGTGCTTCTTCAGGTAATTATAAAGTAGGATTTGGTGAGTTTGGCCTTATTTCTTCAGGTTCTTATGATAACTTCTCATGGTGGTTGGATGCCAGCCTTGCTGGTGGTATTGCCATGCTTGAAGGCATTTATTATGCCGATGACTTGCTCAAGATTCGCTTTGGTCGCGTTCAGAACAATGTAGGTTATGGCATGACCATGATGTCCAAACGTCCATTGGCTTATGGATGGAATGATGCTGCACAAATGGCTGGTGGAACGATGCTGATGATGGCTGATGGTATCAGTATTCATGGTACAACCAATGGCGATTCAGGTGTTGGTACTTATTATAACTTAACGTTTGCAACCAACGGAATAGATTCGAAAAGTAAGTTGGGTTCAACCAGTGTTTACGGGCGCCTTGCGCAAGAAATTGCGGATAACCATATCATAGGTGTTTATGGCTACCAAGCTAAGAATTACACATCTAATATTTTTGGTGGTGATGCAGCGATGCTTATGGGAATGGGCGCTCCTGGAGCTATAGCGGCGACGGCAATGTCATTTAAAGATGTAACACGTTATGGTATTGACTTTGCATTTAATTACGGTGAGCCATTTCAAATTTGGGGTGCTTATACTATTGGTAAACAAACCAGCTATGCGAATCAAAGCTTGGATGTAGCAGCATTTACCGTTTCCAGTGAGTGGAAAGTTACAGATGCTGATTTGCTTGGCGTGAAATATGATTCCAGCCAAGTTGATTTGCAAATGATCATGCCAACTGGAATGAAGGGTACGGTTATTCGCCCACAGACAACAACCAATGCTACGATATTTGGTATTCATCAGTTGGCTGAAAATGTACAAGCAGTATTGTCTTTCACACAGACCAACAATCAGGTTGATTCTATGGGACTAAAGGCGGGTAAAACGATCGCTCGTCAACGTAGCTTTAAATCAGGCTTGTTGGCTATTGATATAGCACTGTAAACACAGCCAGAAGGCTGTCCGAGAATAGAAATCTATGGGGGGAGGCTAAGCCTTCCCCTATTTTTTTGTGACATATATAAACACTCCCCATCAATATTTCCACATGATTTTCACAAAAGGATAAAGTATGAATGAATTTAGAAAGACATTAACCCCTGTTTACCACGGTATAGCTATGGGGCTTTTAGCACTTATTTTTGGTGCTTTATGGGCGGCATACCTTGCCACTCATCATGAAAGCTTGCACGGCAGTTTTGAAGCGGCTGAAAGCAAGATGAAGCAAGTACAAATGCAGGCTGATATGAGTATGACAGATATGAATGTAAAAAGCCTAGCACATGACCATGCCGCAGGCACATCTGCATCACATGATCATGCTGATGCCATGTCTAACAGTAGCGGGCATAGTGAGCAGCATATGCATGGTGGCGAACATGAAGCAGGGGCGCAGCATTCGCACTCTGGCAGTCTAGCAACCGATTCAATGCGGCGGCTACTACGCGGTCATATTCACTTTATGGGCATTGGTTTGTTGGTGATGATTTTATTGATATTTGTGGCATCGACAAACCTCAAAGATACTTGGAAAAAAGTCTTTGGCTGGACCTTTGGTTTGGGTGCTTTGATGTATCCACCAGCTTGGATTCTAATGGGTTTCCGAACCGTTGAGTTTGGCCCTCAAGGCGCAGAGGCCAGTGTTATGTGGTTGTTCGGACCGGCTGTCGGATTACTCATCGGTTCATTAATTGCCTTCTTTGCAGTCATGGCAATTGAATATACAGGTTTGAATAAAACAGCGCTATTTTCTTGGGCTTTTAATCAGCAAACGTCACAATAAGCAATGAGGATAATCCGCTACGGGAAACATCTTCCGTAGCGGTATCTTTATAAGCGACTATTAGGATTCCTGCTTGCGGTAGAGTGTGGACAAGCCCACGCCAAGTCTGGCCGCAGCGGCTGCTTTGTCGCCGCCACACTCTTTAATCACCCTCTCAATCCAAGAACGCTCAAAACGATGAACCGCGTCGGCAAGTGTCACATCATCACTCGCGCCTTCCACAGATGTCTCGCCGAAGATCAATGTCCGCTCAAGATAGTTGCGCAGTTCGCGCACATTTCCAGGCCACGATTGATTTTGAATTTCCTGCGCCACAGTAAGCGGCAAACTACCAATGGGACGACCCATTTCGGAGGAAAGTTCCCGATAAATACTTTCCGCTAGCGGCAACAGATCATCTTGGCGACTACGCAGCGGAGGAACTTCAATCGTCAGAACAGAAAGCCTATAATACAAATCCTGGCGGAATTCCCTGTTCGCGATCATATCTTCCAGCATGGTGTTCGTGGCGGCAATCATTCTTCCCCTGAAATGCAGATCCCGAGTGCTGCCCAGCGGTCGGAAGGTTCCATCATCCAACACATGCAGCAATTTAGCCTGAAGCGGAATCGACATCTCACCGATTTCATCCATGAATAATGTGCCCTCACCAACCTCATCGAGGAGTCCTTTCTTGTTTTTATCGGCACCGGTAAATGCACCCTTGTGATAACCGAACAACTCTGATTCCAACAGGTTCTCTGGAATGGAGGCGCAGTTGATGCTGATAAAAGGCAGCTTGCTACGATGACTCGTGGCGTGTATCAGTTTGGCCAGCAATCCCTTGCCCACACCAGTCTCACCAGTAATCAACAATGGCGCATCCGATGAAGCGGACTTTTCTGCCAGCATCTTGACTCGCTGCATTGGCGGGGAATCCCCCAATACTGCCAGCCTGCTTTCGGTCAGCTTCTGTTCAGATTTACGGTTGACCTGTCCTCTAAGGTTTTGCATATCTTCCAGCCGTTTCAACCGGGCAAATAGCTCATCGAAACGTAGCGGCTTGGATATATAATCGTAGGCGCCTTCTTTAATGGCCTGAATCGCCACGTCTCTGCTGCCAAATGCGGTCATGAAGATAAAAGAAGTCTCGATGCCCTTATTCAAACTATAACGCAGTGCAGTGAATCCATCGCCATCGGGTAGATTGATGTCCGACAAGACCACGGCGGGAAATTCGGCCTCCATCTGGTCAATGCCTTGCTGCATCGTTGCGGCCTGAAGCACGTCATAACCTTCCTCGGATAAGATGCTTGCAATGCCTTCGCGGATACGCCGCTCATCCTCAATGATTAAAATCAGCATGTTCATCTCCTCCATTCGAGACTGGCAAGATAATACGGAACGTACACCCTGGAGAGCCATGACTGAGAAGTATCAGATCACCACCCATTTGTTGCATCAGGTCACGACTGATGGATAGTCCCAGCCCAGTTCCCTCACCTTTTTTCTTGGTAGAAAACATTGGAGAAAAAATCATCTCGACATGCTCTGGATCAATGCCACAGCCCTGATCAGAGACATCCAGCATGACCACACTTTCATCGCATGCGACTTCAACATGAACAACGGCTCCTTTTGGTGAAGCATCCGTTGCATTCAGCAATAGATTCACCAGTACTTGCCTAAGCATATCCACATTTCCAAGAAGTGCTTTTATCTCTGATAATACCTCGTATTCGATATGCACATGTCTGGCTTGCTTCACCAAGCCAACAAGCTTGATAGCGCTGTCAATCACGGCTACAAGATCGAACTCTGCTCTCATAAACTGTGAATGCCTGCCATAATCCAAAATATTGAGAATAATATCCTCGGTGCGCTGTAATTCCTCCTGAACGTGTTGAATATGTGGCTCCGCCTTCTTGCTATCACCTGAACGGATTTTTCTACGGACTATTTCAAGCGATACAGATGCTGCTGCAAGTGGGTTGCCAATCTCGTGTGCAATATTCGCTGTCATGAGTCCCAGAGCCTGCATTTTTTCCTGATGAGCCTGTAGGCTTCGTGCATGAATAAGAGCCCCTTGATGCTCCCTGATAGCGTCACCCATATCATTCAAGGCACGAGAAAGTTCGCCAATTTCATTGTCGCCAAAGTCCGGCGCGTGTGGAACATTCTCGCCCTGACCGATCCCAGATACTCTGGAGCGTAGAAATACAAGTGGGCGAATCATGCGTGAATAGATATAAATAGTCAGGCCAGCCAACAGCGCAAACAGAACAATCAGCGAAACAATAAAATCTGCCCTCATATCAAGATGCAGTCCCGCGACAAAGCGCATGGCATGATTGACCGAATCATCCATATTATGATGTTTTTGCATCAGTACTTTGGAAAGGGCGACCAGCTTCTTATCCATTTCTTGTATGAGGATAGGGCCTTCCATATTACCCGTGGCAAAAGGCAGTGAAAAAATATTTTCCGCATCTTGATTGATGCCGCGAACTGCCATTTGAATAACAGCAACATCAATATCCTGATTGGCAGCATCATCAATCGCCTTGTTCACCCGCAGCAGGAATGAACGATACTGATTGATATTTTTCTCTGTACCTGTAATCAAAAAATCATGCACAAATGCCGATTGTTTGCGAATATTCATTTCTAATTCATGCAGTGTATGGCTCTTATGATTAACCGCCTCCAGTTGTAAGGCCTGATCATGAATAGTCGAGATATCCCTGAGCTGGTGCCAGCCTACGAATGCAACTACAAAAAATACAGCCAGCAGCCACAATGCCAGCACGCCAGACAGACCTCGTAAATACTTCATACCTTCACCCGCCTAGCCTACATTTTTCACAAATACTGCCGTTTATCTACGGTTACGCATAGACTGAATCAAGAATCAATAGGGTTACTCGATTGATTCTTATTTAAAGGGCATTGACCCCTTTTTCCCTATGGATAAACGAATACTCCGTATGTGGTTGAAGTCAGGTTATTTGGAAGAAGGTGTTTTTAAAGAAACCACAAGAGGCACGCCGCAAGGTGGCATTATCAGCCCTCTTATTGCAAATATGACGCTTGATTGTTTGGAGGCGGCGGTACAATCAGCCGCTGGCAAACGAGGTGCTTGCATTAATGTAATTCGATATGCTGATGACTTCATCATAACTGGAGCTAATCCAGATATATTGATGAAACAAGTCAAACCAGTGGTGGAAGAATTTCTCAAAGTCAGAGGGTTGCGACTCTCCGAGGAGAAAACGCATTTATGTCATATCGAAAACGGCTTTGATTTTCTTGGTTTTAACATACGAAAGTATAAGCAGAAGTT
>JAUZQT010000102.1 GCA_030950825.1 Mariprofundaceae bacterium
ACAATTGAAAAGAAACTATTCAACACACCACTCTTGCTATTACCCTACCATACCTCATAACAAGAACCCGAGCTCTTTAAGTCATTGGTTTAATACGATCTATAATTTGATGACCCTGACGTTGATGTAAAATCACAGCCGTAATATGCACCGCCAACAAAGCTTCCAAAGCACCGACAACGGCCTCATGGATTTCAGCTACCATTTCAACCCACCCCACTTGTGGTGCTGTCGTACTCCAGCCGAAATAAAGCAATGTGCCTGTAATACCCATAACAAGCGCCGACAAAAGAATCAAACCATGGGTACTTCGCGCAACCGCCTCACCATCTTCAGGGCGTGCAAGTTTGAACGATTTTCTGGATGAACCGATTTATTATCTTAATTTCTTGGGGACATTATAATGCATTTAACCCCTCAATTCTGCACCAAACTTTTTCGCTATCGCATCAATAATCGCCTGCATAGCTTGATCTGAGTCTTCCTGCACCAAGGTTCGTTTCGCATCTTGTAGGCTGAAACGAATACCCAGACTTCGCTTGCTTTCGGGTACACCTTTGCCCTCATACAAATCAAAAATACGCGCATCAATCAACTGCTGCCCCACTGCTTTGCGTACGGCTTGCAAAATATCGTTTGAACTTATTGTTTTATCAAACAAAAACACCAAATCACGTTCAATGGATGGGAATTCTGGGATCGGCTGAAATTTAGCTTTTTTGCCCGCATGCAATGCGTCAAGATTGATAGATGCCACAAACACATCCGCCTGCAAATCAAAGCTTCCTGCAATATCGCCATCAACTTTTCCGATATGCCCAACAGTCGATTTACCAACAACGATTTTGGCTGTTTGACCAGACTGCAAACCTTGAACATCATCATCAGCGATGAAACGCGCTGTTAGGCCACGTTTATCCAACCAAGATTCCACGGCACCTTTTAAATCAAAAAAGTCTGCTTTACGCGATTTTTCATACCAGCTATCTGTTTGATATTCACCCGCCATCAACCACGCAATCATATTACTTTCCTGATGGCTATCCACGGGTCCTTGATAAATACGCCCTTGCTCAACCAGAGCCATGCCCGCTTGCTGGCGATTCATATTGTATTTGGCAGTATTGAGAAGACTTGGCCAAAGTGAGCGGCGCATAACACTCATCGCTTCTGAAATCGGATTTTCAAGCCTTAAATCATCACCATCATGTGCCACAAACAAGCGCTGCTCAGATTCGGCGATAAATGCATAGTTGATCACTTGCACAAAACCCAGTGCCACAGCATCGGAGATAGACGCATCAATTTTGCGTGCTTTTATGACTGTCAAAGCAGGAAGCTCGGCAGGAATCGCATCAAAGCCAATCACCCGTGCATACTCCTCTGAAATATCTTCGGCAATGCTCACGTCATGCCGGTGGCTGGGCACACGAATCGCCAAATCACCACCCTCACGTTGAATGTCAAAGCCCATACGCGCCAATACTGCATCGGCTGTTTCTGGAATATGGATACCCAGACGTGTTTCGATGCGTTTGATATTCACTGTAATCTGTTTATCATTGATTAAAGCTGCTTGATCGCCAATCACAGTCATTTGACTGCTTTTGCCACCAAATAAATCAACAATCATCTGCACTGCTTGATCCATTGCCACAACAATCATAGCAGCATCAACGCCCCGCTCAAAACGCATCGACGATTCTGATACCAAGGCATGCGTACGCCGTGTGGTACTGATCAAAGCCGCGCGAAATGCTGCGGATTCCAAGATGATACTTGTTGTTGTATTCGTCACACCAGTGGCTTCAGAGCCCATGATGCCAGCCAATGCCAGCACATTTGTATCGTCAGCAATCACCAAGTCACCCGAATTTAGAGTGACATCACGCCCATCCAATGCCAAAAGTGTTTCACCCGATTCTGCCGAGCGCACATGCAAATCGCCTTGCAATGTATCGGCATCAAAGGCATGCATCGGCTGGCCCAAATCAAGCATAGTGTAATTTAATACATCCACCACCCCATTCACAGGACGTTGCCCTGCTGCAATCAAGCGCTGTTGTAACCATGCCGGAGAATCAGTAACCGTAATGCCTTCAATACGGCAAGCCATATACAAAGGGTTGTCGCTATGCGCTGATACACGAACCTTGGGAGGATCGACAGTCGTATCCGCCCCAACAAGCTCATCAGCAGGCTCAATGAGTGGCAAACCATAATCGGCGGCCAAATCACGAGCGATGCCACGTATGCTCATGCAATCACCACGATTGGGCGTAATATCCAAATCCAATATAGCTTCTTCAAGCTCCAGATATTCGCCCACTTCTGCGCCTACAGGCGCATCCACTGGCAAAATCAACAGGCCATCAGCATCTTCAGCCAAAGCCAACTCTGCCTCAGAACAACACATGCCAAAGCTGGCCTGACCGCGAATTTTACCTTTTTTAATTCTCAATCCATTGGGTAAACAGGTTCCTACCGTTGCCACGGGAATTTTATCCCCTTCACCCATGTTTGAAGCGCCACAAACAATGGATAAGGGTTCAGGCTCAGCAATATCAATCTGCAATAGCTTCAGTTTATCCGCATCGGGATGGGCTTTTATGCTGATAATCTGCCCCACACGCACGCCTTTTACAGCTGCACGCGGCAATTCAATGCCCTCAACCTCATGGCCCAAGCGCACCAAATCATCGGCTACTTGCTGTGGTGTTTTGGTGAGCGGTGCATGCTCTTTTAACCAAGAAAACGAAAGTTTCATGCGCCCATCCTCCGTAGAAAACGTACATCGTTTTCAAAAAACAATCTCAAGTCAGGAATGCCATGCTTGAGCATGACCAAACGCTCCACACCCAAGCCAAACGCAAAACCTGAATAAATATCTGAATCAATAGCCACAGATTTCAACACATTCGGATGAATCATGCCTGAGCCCAACACCTCAATCCAACCGCTGCCCTTGCAAATGCGGCAGCCTTTGTGGTTGCAAAACACACAGCCAACATCAACTTCAGCAGACGGCTCTGTAAATGGAAAGTAATGAGGGCGCAAACGAATGGGTAGGTCTTTTTCAAAATAAGCCGAAAGAAAATATTGCAAAACGCCCTTTAAGTGCGCCAGAGAGACATCCTTATCAACCTTAAACACTTCAATTTGATGAAACATGGGAGAATGGGTCACATCATAATCACAGCGGTATACACGACCTGGTGCAACAACGGCAAGCGGAGGTTCACCGCCTGCTTCGATGCAGTTTTTCATGGTACGAATTTGCACTGGTGAAGTATGCGTTCTTAAAAGCTTGGCTTGTTGACCCTTTGGGGCTTCAAAAAAGAAGGTGTCGTGCATGGCACGGGCAGGGTGCTCTTGAGGGATGTTTAAAGCATCGAAATTATGAAATTCATCTTCAACTTCAGGCCCTTCGGCAATGTCAAAACCCATTTGAGCGAAAATTGCTGTCATTTCATTCAAGCCCTGTTGAATAGGATGCAATACACCACGCTTGGCAGTGCGCCCTGAAAGACTGGTATCAATACGCTCCGCTTCAATTCGTTGCTGCTTCTCTTTTGCTGCAAGCAATGATTCAGCACTATCTAAGGCCTCTGACAACGCCGTTTTTGTAGCATTCACATACTGACCAATCACGGGACGATCTTGTGGCGGAAGTTTGCCAACACCTTTCAATACACTGGTCAACTTACCCTTTTTACCTAAGTAATAAACACGCAAAATGCCTAGTCCAAGTAAGTTTTCTACTTCTTTGATAGAAGCTAATGCTTTAACTTGCAAGCCTTGCAATTCTGATTTTAGTGCTTCCAACTCACTCATAGTTTCAACCTCTGCGTTACTTCGCGTACTCTGCGGTGTAAAAAAAACAACAAACAAAAATGGCAGAGCTATTAAGCTCTGCCATTGTAAACATTAAAATTCCGATAATAGTCGGAAAGCGATTTACTGAATATTCGCTTTTGCTGTTTCAGCCAATTTTGCAAATGCATCAGCATCACGAACAGCTATGTCTGCCAATACTTTACGATCCATCTCAATGCCCGCCTGATTCAGACCATGCATAAAACGAGAATAGCTCAAACCATGCAAATGTGCCGCTGCGTTGATGCGAACAATCCACAAAGCGCGGAATGTGCGCTTCTTGTTCTTACGGTCACGATAGGCATATTGACCAGCCTTATCGACTGCTTGAGTTGCTACACGAAAACAATTTTTACGACGGCCATAATAACCCTTGGCAGCCTTGATAACTTTCTTATGGCGCGCATGCGCCTGAACACCTGATTTTACGCGAGGCATTTTTCTCTCCTGAACCTACTAAACTCTCTCTATCAACAAATTAAACAGTTATTTTTCACGCCCTGATAGTTTTCACTATCGGTCATTAAAAATATATTGTTTAACGGCCTGGAATCAAGCGATTCAAGGACTTCACATCTGACGGTGCTACCAGCTCTGTACCACGGAACCCACGAATACGCTTCGGCGATTTCTTTGTCAGAATGTGCTGAGCATTCGCTTTATTACGTTTCCATTTGCCGCTTCCAGTCTTTGAAAAACGTTTTGCAGCACCACTGTGTGTTTTCATCTTAGGCATACTTTACCAACCTCTATTTCTTCAGCGGATTGATGATCATAATCATCTGCCGCCCTTCCATATTGGGCATCTTATCAGGTTTACCCAAATCTTTTACTTGTTCAGCAACATGTTCCAGCTGTTCTCTACCGCGTCCAACATAGGCCATTTCACGACCACGAAAACGTAATGAAACTTTCACTTTATTGCCTGCTTCCAAGAATTTCCGAACATTTTTCAGCTTCACGTCCAAATCATGCTGATCCGTACTCGCACGAACCTTCACTTCCTTCACTTGAATCACATGTTGCTTTTTCTTGGCCTCATTGGCCTTCTTGCTCTGGTCATACTTGTATTTACCATAGTCCATAATTTTACAGACTGGTGGCCTAGCGTTGGGTGACATCATAATAAGGTCAAGACCAACGGCCTCTGCTCTGGCAATAGCTTCTAAGCGTTTCAAAACACCGATTTGCTCGCCATCATGACCAATAACACGCATTTCTGGTGCATCAATATCATGGTTGACTGCTAATTCTTTTTTCGCGATGAAAGCCCCCTGTTGGTAATACTTATAAATATATTACTGGTACTGTTGTTGCATTGTCTGCATTTCTACAATCCATGCATCCACGGTCTTTGTGCCCAAATTATCGCCGCTGCGTGTACGAACCGAGATGGTTTGCTCATCTCGCTCACGATCACCCACAACCAAAATATAAGGCACGCGATCCAATGTGTGGGCGCGCACTTTATATCCGACCTTTTCATTTCGCAAGTCCGATTCTACACGAAACCCTGCCAGCTTCATTTTTTTGGTCACCGTTTGCACATATTCCGACTGTGATTCAGAGATATTACATACCACAGCCTGCGTCGGAGCCAGCCAGAAAGGGAACTTTCCTTCATATTCTTCAATCAAAATACCAATAAAGCGCTCCAACGAGCCTAAAATAGCACGATGCAACATCACTGGCGTTTTTTTGCAATTATCTTCAGCAACATATTCCGCGCCAAGGCGACCAGGCATGGAAAAATCCACCTGAATGGTGCCGCATTGCCAAACACGCCCCAGACAATCCTTCAAAGAGAACTCGATTTTCGGCCCGTAAAACGCCCCTTCACCAGGGTTCAAACCATAATCTAGGCCTTTGGATTTTAAGGCTTCATGCAATGAAGCCTCGCCTTTATCCCATTGCTCATCGGTTCCAACCCTCTTCTCTGGGCGATCGGACAAAAAGATAATCACATCTTCAAAGCCGAACTTTTTATACGTTGTGAAAACCAAATCAATAAAATCACTGACTTCACCTTGAACTTGATCTTCAGTACAGAAGATATGGGCATCATCCTGCACAAAGTTCCGCAAACGCATCAAGCCATGCAAGGTTCCCGATGGCTCATTACGATGGCAGGAACCAAATTCAGCCAAACGCAACGGCAAATCACGATAGGAATGCAAGGCCTGGTTATATACCTGAACATGACAAGGGCAGTTCATTGGCTTGATGGCATAATCACGGTTTTCCGTGCTGGTAGTAAACATATCATCACGGAATTTTTCCCAGTGACCTGATTTTTCCCACAACTTACGATCCACCACCATCGGCGTTTTAATTTCCTGATAACCGTTACTTTGCATCACCGAACGAATTTCATTTTCCACAACCTGCCACACTGCCCACCCCTTCGGATGCCAGAAAATCATACCTGGTGCTTCGTCCTGCAGATGAAACAGCTCCAGTTTTTTCGCCAACTTGCGATGATCGCGTTTTTCAGCCTCTTCTAATCGATGAAGATATGCTTTTAAGTCATCTTTACTTGCCCATGCTGTACCATAGATGCGGTGTAACTGCTCATTCTTGGCATCACCTTCCCAATAAGCACCTGAAACTTTCATCAATTTGAAAAATCTAAGCTTGGAGGTGTTCGGCACATGCGGACCACGACATAAATCTGACCATTCACCCTGTTTATAAAGGCTGACCGTTTCACTTTCAGGAATTCGGCCAATTAACAAGGCCTTATATTTTTCACCCAAGCCTTCGAAATGAGCAATCGCATCATTACGCGCCCACTCTTCACGCACAATCGGAAGTTTACGGCGCGCAATTTCTTTCATTTTCTTTTCGATGACTTTCAAGTCTTCGGGTGTAAAGGCTCGCTCAAAGGCAAAGTCATAATAAAAGCCGTCTTCAATCACAGGGCCAATGGTCACTTGCGCACTAGGAAAAACTTCTTGTACGGCCATGGCCATCAAGTGCGATGTGGAATGACGAATAACTTCTAGGCCTTCAGGTGATTTTTCAGTGATTAAAGAAACCGTATCACCATCGGATAAAACAGTAGAGAGATCACACAGCTGACCATTGACTGTGGCGGCAATGACTGCACGCGCCAAGCCTTCACCAATATCTTTTGCTAAGTCAAATGCGCTTGCGCCATCAGGCAAGCTGCGAGAAGAACCATCTGGTAATTGAATATTCATGGCGATCATCTTCCTCCGTACAAATAAGGAACTGCACCCTAACGAAGCAACGCGCATACAGAAATCAGCAGGAGATCTGGTTTGGGCGCCTGCTGGCTTGGATAAAGCTCTGAGACTATGGGTAAGCCCGAATCAAAAAGGCCAGACTGAAACAGTCTGGCCTTTAACCTAGATCCTGCAAGTGTTTGCACATACATAGCGCAACCTCTTGCAGGATCTCGGTTTAAATGTATGTGTTATAAAAAATGGTAGGCTCGGGCGGTTTCGAACCGCCGACCCCCACCATGTCAAGGTGGTGCTCTACCCCTGAGCTACGAGCCTAAAACGCTATTTTTCAATAACTTACAACCTTTTTCAAATATCTTAAAAGGGAACCTGAGACACTTACTAAACCGCTAACAACGTAGAAGTGCGCGCATAATAGTAGCCCGCAAATGATTAGCAACAACCAATTTAAGTATTGTGATGATTCTAATTAACTGAGACCCTAACACTATTCGGCGCACCTCAAACCAATAACTCTTGATTAAGTAAACATCGTTATTAAAGGATAAATAAAGGTTCATCAGCTAATTGGGCACATTAGTTTTTATGCTGGACGATGAAACAAGCGAGGCTATGCGTTTTACTATTCGGCAAATAGCCCCATTAAGGCAGCAAAACTTTCTACTGCTAGCGCCAGATAATACGCCGGCCATCCATAGAAAAACCCTGCTCAATCATGCGATGAAGGGTTTGAGGATAAAGCTTATATTCTTCTTTTTGAATACGCTGGTGCAGAGATTCCAAACTGTCATCATTTAGCACAGGCACAACCGCTTGAGAAAGAATCGCGCCACCATCCACCTCTTCACTGACAAGGTGAACCGTACACCCAGCCACTTTGACACCATAGGCCAAAGCATCAGACACGCCGTCAACTCCAGTAAATGCTGGAAGCAAAGCTGGGTGAATATTAACAATTCGATTAAAAAAATAATTGACAAAAAACGAAGACAGAATCCGCATGTAACCAGCCAAAACAACCCACTGGCAATCGGCTTTTTCAATAATATCGGCGCACGCTTTATCATAAGCAATCCGATCTTTATAATCTTTGGGATTTACAAAAAAAACAGACGACACACCTGCATCGCGCGCAATGCGCAAGGCAGGTGCATCAATCTTATTGGAAATAACAACGCGCACATCAACAGGACATTCCCCGTTCTTGGCAGCTTCCAAAATAGCCGCCAAATTTGTTCCGCGTCCAGAGACCATGACTGCAATCGCGTGATGCGCCATGTATTAGCCTCTTATGTTACAAATTCTTATTCGGGGATGACGTTCTCAGCCTGGGGGCCTTTTGAGCCTTGAGTAACATCCATGCTCACACGTTGGCCTTCTGCCAAAGTTTTAAAGCCATCCATTTGAATAACACTGTGGTGTACAAAAACATCATCACCACCTTCTTGTTCAATGAAACCAAATCCTTTTGTATCGTTGAACCATTTTACAGTACCTGAAACTGACATAAAAAAAAACCTCTTAACTATTATTACAAAACTGTCTGTTAAATTTTAATATTTATTAAACAATCCAGTCGAGGCGGAGTATAACGATTAATTCCAGAAACAAAAGCATTCCCTTAATTATTGTCAACGCAAAGCAGAAAAGTTTGGTTCATCCAGAAAGCTACGCTTTTGGTGACAAGTACGATCGGTGTTTAGTGAGATGTATGTGAACTCCCAGGATGACATGTATAGTGGGTCTATTTACGGGCGGCAGGTTCCGACATTCACACCAAACACTTCATGAGTGTGCTCGTTGCTATTCTCTTACAGTTTTACTCTTTGCTGCATTAACACGCAATTTTCGGCCACCAAATTCTGAGCCATTAAGTGCCAAGGCTTCTATAGCGCCTTTGTTATCCATTTCAATAAAGCCATACCCTTTGGGACGCTTGCTGGGCCCACCAGTTACTAAACGCACTGCCTTAACGGTTCCATAGGCTTCAAACAAACGTTGAATTTCATCTTCACGCGCATTGAATGGGATATTTCCAACGTAAAGAACGTTGCTATTGTCTGACTTGCATTTAGCAAAAGAGCTTAAGCCAGCAAACATACCCCCCAATAATACTCCAAAAAATAAACCCGTTGCAAAGATGGAAGGCTCAGGTGTATCGACCATAATCAGTATGGGCATAGTGTAATAACCTACAAGGGAAAGTGTGGCTGCAACAGCGCATAACTTTATAACACTAAGAATGCTCATTGTTATTTAAAACTCCTGAAATTTGAGATGCAGCCAAGACTGCCAAAATCGTTCCAGAATGAAACCTAATTGTTGGACGAACCCCCTACCCCGGATGAAATTTAAAAAGGGGGCACCCATTATATGCTTTGGATTGTCATGAAGTTGACTTATAATACATACATCATTTCAATACCTTCGCCAAAATAGCGATCTTTCAGCTCGTATTAACCATGAATTTCATTGAGATCTTATCAATCAGTTCATTAATAAAAATACGTTCGGCATTTTCCAATACCTTCGCCAAAATAGCGATCTTTCAGCTCGTATTAACCATGAATTTCATTGAGATCTTATCAATCAGTTCATTAATAAGGCTCTTTCAAATCACAAGTGGGTAAGCCGATTAATTCAT
>JAUZQT010000103.1 GCA_030950825.1 Mariprofundaceae bacterium
AGATTTTAACCCTATTGAAAATTATTGGGCTGTTATGAAAAAACAAATAAGAAAAGTGAGACATTTTTTCAATAATATCGATGAGGCTATTGATAGTGTTTTGAAAACAAAAAGAACTACTTCTATTCTTGATTCACTATAGCGTGTAACACGACGTATCGTTCCACCTTTACCTGCGGCATCGCGCCCCTCAAAAAGAATGACCATTCGTTTGCCGCTATTTTCAAGGTGCTGCTGTAGTTTAATTAACTCTGCCTGATATGGTTTCAGCTCTTGCTCTTGTAAGTGCTTGGTAATAATGTTCGTGATTTTCTCAGTACTTAATTGATGTTTGCAGATTAGTTCATCTAAGAAATCAGGGGTTTCTAGCTTGTTTACTATGGATTCTAAGCAGTGATTGCTTTGCATGTTCATTGGCATACCACCCCCGTATAGATTAAGCGCGCTGATATTTCATCAGCGCCCTTGTATTTTTATTGCAATTTACTTCAACGTCAAGCGCTTATCTGTTTCAGCCAGCGCTCCAAAAAGTGAATATTAAACTCTGCTTTCTGGAAGCCTGGATTGGCCAATAAACGACGGTGTAATTCACAGTTGGTTGTAACACCAATAATAGCAAGCTCATCAATGGCTCGCTGCATGCGACGAATACACTTATTGCGATCACGAGCGTGGGTAATAATTTTTGCAATCATCGAATCATAATGTGGTGGAATTTTATAACCCGTATAAACAGCTGAATCAACACGGACACTGCGCCCACCAGGCGCATGGTAAAGTTCAATAGTGCCAGGTGACGGTGTGAATTTAAACGGATGTTCCGCATTGATACGACATTCGATGGCATGACCTTTCATTTTAATCTGCTCTTGCGTGTAGGCAAGCTTCTCACCAGCAGCAACACGAATTTGCCATTCAATCAAATCAACGCCAGTAATAAACTCAGTCACAGGATGTTCAACTTGAATGCGCGTATTCATTTCCATGAAATAAAACGATTGATCGGGATTGAGTAGAAACTCAATCGTGCCAGCACCCTCGTAGTTTACTGCTGCTGCTGCTGCAACACCTGCAGCACAAATAGTCTGACGGGTTTCTTCGCTGATAGATGGGCTTGGTGCTTCTTCGAGCACTTTTTGATTGTTGCGCTGGATGGAGCATTCACGCTCAAACAAGTGAACCAAATTACCATGTTTGTCACCCATCACTTGAATTTCAATGTGACGTGGCTCTTCAAGAAACTTTTCAATAAAAACAGTTTCATCACCAAACATGGCTTTGGCTTCTGTTTGGCAAACATTGAACGCAGTCGGCAAAGATACCTCAGAGTGAACAACCTTCATGCCGCGTCCACCACCACCTGAAGCAGCTTTGACAATCAGCGGGAAGCCAACTTGTTTTGCAACTTGTTTGGCTTCTTCAACACTGCGCACCGCACCATCTGAGCCAGGAACCAAAGGGACATTAGCCATTGCCATACGTTTTTTGGCTTTAACTTTATCGCCCATAATCCGCATAGATTCAGGCGAAGGCCCAATCCATACCAAGCCCGATTCAATAACAATTTCAGCAAACTCTGCGTTTTCAGCCAGAAAACCATAACCAGGATGGATGGCTTCAGCATCTGTGACTTCTGCCGCAGCCATAATGGCGGGGATGCTCAAATACGAAAGTGTACTAACTGCTGGGCCAATGCAGATAGATTCATCGGCAAGGCGTGTGTGCATGGCATCACGATCTGCTTCAGAGTAAACCGCAACCGTTGCAATGCCGAGCTCTTTACAGGCGCGAATGACACGAACAGCGATTTCTCCACGATTAGCAACAAGAACTTTATGAAACATAGATAAACGCCCTTATGCCGGTGTGATAACAAAAATAGGCTGACCATATTCCAATGGTGTAGCGTTATCGACTAAAATTTTGTCAACCGTTCCGGTATATTCAGCTTCAATTTCATTCATTAATTTCATCGCTTCAATAACACAAAGCGTTTCGCCTTTTTTAATGCTGTCCCCCTCTTTTACAAATGGCTCTGAGTCTGGGCTTGGTGCAAGGTAGAATGTTCCAACCATCGGAGACTTCACGATGTGTTCGTCATTGCCTTCATTGCTTGCAGTTTCTGCTTTTTGAACAGGCACAGCGGCAGGCGCAATGGCTGCTTGAGGTGCAGTAAGCGCCACAGGAGTAACATTTCCTTGGCGAGAAATGCGAATGGAAGATTCGCCTTCACTGACTTCAATTTCAGTAATATCGGAGCTTTGTATAAGCTTAATCAACTTACGAATTTCGGTAATATTCAAATGATACTCCTTAGCATGCTTTGCAATATATTGCTGGTTGGGCGGTTCATTTATTCTGCTGTAAATGCGCAAGCAAAGCGCGCAATGCAAGGTTGTAAGAGTTGCTACCAAAGCCAGCAACCACACCCACTGCAATATCTGTTAAAAATGACTGATGCCGAAAAGATTCTCGCTTGTACACATTGGATAAGTGAACCTCGACAAAGGGAATGGCGATGCCCAAAAGCGCATCACGAAGTGCAATGCTTGTATGGGTATAAGCGGCTGGATTAATGACGATGCCATCCACACCATCGCGCACTGCTTGATGCAAGCGATCCACCAGCGCACCTTCATGATTGCTTTGGTAAGTGGCGAGACCAACCCCGAAAGAGTGGCCTAGATCAATCAGCTCATTATTAATATCCGCCAATGTTTGTGCACCATAAGTTTCAGGCTCACGCGTACCCAAAAGGTTCAAATTAGGCCCATGTACAACAAGGATGTTAAGGTCTTTCATCTTTGGATTGCCTCACAATCAAATAACAGCGACTAGCATAAAAAAACAGCCCCAACCCATCACCACTTAGGCATCGTAAAGAAACAACTCAGGAGTAACCGAGCCACTGCCCGAAAATAGTAAGACCTACTGCGGGATGCTGTGCTTGCTGCTAGCATGCGTGCCAATCTACGAGGCAAGGGCAAGTGGGTCAAATGGTTGTACTGCATTTCAACCTGTTTTATTGAAATATTACCTTGTTTTATGTGGAAAACACAAAAAAAGGCATGGTTTTATGCAGATTCAATTAAATGGTGACACAACTCAGGTAGCGGCAATCAATTTGACAGACTTAGTAACCGAGCTGGGTTTGGATCAGCGTATGATTGCTATTGAGCGTAATATGGAAGTTGTGCCCAAAAGTACATACAACGCAACGATGCTGGAAGAAAATGATCGCATCGAACTGGTGCATATGATTGGCGGAGGATAAATAGAAGTATGAGTGATATATTCAAAGTTGGAACATATGAGTTTACATCGCGTTTGATTGTCGGCTCTGGCAAATACAAAGACTTTCAAACGACAAAAGATGCTACGGAAGCATCCGAAGCTGAAATGATTACTGTGGCAGTGCGTCGAGTGAATATTACCGATATGGGCAAGGAAAGCCTGCTTGATTATATCGACCCAAAAAAATACACCATTTTACCGAACACTGCAGGCTGCTTTAATGCTGATGATGCTGTGCGTACTTTGCGACTGGCTCGTGAAGCTGGCGGTTGGGACTTGGTGAAACTGGAGGTGCTTGGTGATACGGAAACGCTGTACCCCAATGTTGTGGAGACCATCAAGGCAGCTGATACGTTGGTCGCTGAAGGTTTTCAAGTGATGGTTTATACCAATGACGATCCGATTGTAGCACGCCGCTTGGAAGAGCTCGGTTGTGTTGCCGTCATGCCTCTGGGAAACCCAATTGGCTCTGGGCGCGGTTTGGCCAATCCGTTTAATATTCGGGTGATTAAACAGCGCGCTAATGTGCCCATTGTAGTCGATGCTGGCATTGGTACAGCTTCTGATGCGGCTAAATCTCTAGAGCTGGGGGCAGATGCGGTATTGATTAATACTGCCATTGCAGAAGCAAATGATGCGTGCATGATGGCGCATGCTATGCGGGATGCGGTGCGAGCAGGAAGATTGGCATACTTGGCAGGGCGTATGCCAAAACGGGCATTTGCATCGGCATCATCACCAACAGAAGGCTATATCTGGGATTAACCCGCATACTTATGGCCGCCGTGATGATTGCGTTGCGGGCAAAGTAATCGGGAGTTTCTCTAGCCTGAAAAATTCATAAATCGTTGTGATGATTGCGGATAAAGGGGCACGACAGTATTTGTGAATTATTCAGGCTAGGACTGCCCTTTAGCCATAAATATTCTTACTACTCAATATCATCTCTTACCGCCAACAGATACCCATCACACATTAATTGCAGATATGCGTAACCATTCCATATTACCTGATGCCCTGGAGGGCCGTCATGTTTTCGACCGAGGTATCCAGCTAGGGAAGCAACGAGACGAACTGTTTCACCCAATTGTTCTGGTGATTTCATACCTTTTTTTTTAGCGTAATTTTTCAACACTTCGATTTCAACATCTGAAAACAATATTTCCGCGGATAACTCTGGGCACTCTCTGCTCAATAGGGTCATAAGCATGATTCGCCAAGCAATGACCATTTTGATTGCAATGCCCCGTTTTAGTCGATCAATGGTTCGATGGGCGATCTCTTCTACATTGCAACCGCTTTTTAAGG
>JAUZQT010000104.1 GCA_030950825.1 Mariprofundaceae bacterium
TAAAATAGGCGTGTTTATCATGGATCCTCAATACAAGCCCTTGAGGATGACGAATAAAGTAGATATATTGGATAAGAGCTGAATAGTTACGAAAATGCTTGGGTAAAGCAGTGATGCGTTGAGTAGCGACAGTTTTCATTTCACTTCAGATTTCAGCCACGCAATAATATCATTGCGATCTCGATCTGACATCTTGGGTAAAACCATACGTGTATTAGCTTTCACTTGCCGAGGATTCACCAACCAAGCCTGTAATGCTGCCACATCCCAAATATTAAAAGGAACACCTTGAATTCTTGGCTTTCTGCCAAAAACACCCGCCAAACTTGGGCCAACTTTCATATGAGTTGAATGCAAATGATGGCATGACCCGCAACGCACGCCTGCCACGATCTTACCACGGATAGCATTATCACCACTTTCTTCTTCTGCCATCGCCGTAGCAGTAAAAAGTAAGTTACTGAGCAGTAATATTTTTAGGAAATAAATCAAAGGTCAGTGCTCCTTCTTTTCCACGGTAGCTTAGGCGAACATAAAGTTGTTCATGTTGAAGATCCTGAACCTGTAAGGCACGTCGATAAATGCCCAATGCACCATCAGGCATTGCCTGTTTCCATTTGGAATTGGAAGTCCGAATTTTCACCAGTAGATCTGGGATATGACGCTGACCTTTACGGTTTACAATCAACAAAAACTCATTCATTCCTTGACGCATTACTTCTGGGCGTGTTTCAAGGTGAATAGTAAACTCTTCCCATTGCTGTGGTTCAGGTGCCCATACTTCTGGAGAAGAGCATGCAGAAAGCAAAAATAATACCATTGCCAGTAATTTTAATTTCATCAATGCTGATCCTTTTGGGCGTGCTTTTGCAAATAATCCAATATCGTTTGTTGTTCTATGGCGTTCATCACGAGCAAACCACGTTGCTCTTTATGCTGCTGCATACGGGCAATCACCCTAGTCCAAGCTTGCGCTGTATGCACATCAGGCATTGGTGGACGATGACAACTTGAGCACTGCTTTGCAAACACCTGAAATTCTGAAGAGTCTTGTCTAGGATATAATGCTGCTTCTTGCTCTGTTTTCGAATCACAAGCAGAGCAGGCCAGCAATACAATCAGCAGTAACTTGGCGTAGTTATTGTTTTTCATCCACGTCGCTATCTTTTTTGTCGTTTGACCCCATTCCATCAAAGGTTTCACTTTCTTCATTTTCACCCGCATCATCGCCGTACATCATGGTCATAAAATAAACAAATCCACCAAACACGAGAATATAAGCAAATGCGCCAACATGCCCCCAAGTAAACCAAGGGCGTGGACTATCTACCCGATCCCCCCAAAAAGGTACCGTCAGCCCGTACGCAATCAAGATTACCACAACAATAATAGCCCAAAACCATTTAGGAACGCGATCTCTCGATTCCAGACCCACACCGCTGGCGATAATTTCTTCATCGGTCATGCCCTGTTTCTTTATCTTTTTGTGCGGATGCGATTGCCCCCCACCAAACAGCCGTTCATTTTCTTTATCTTCTGCATTCATATCAGCTCCCTGCCTTCATCATGCCCTGTGCATAGTGGTATACCGTAAAATCATCCCGCCAACCATCACTGGTGCGGGCATGCACCGTAAAGCGATGCAGACCTTTATCCAATGTCGGTGAAATATGCATGATCACATCTTTCCGCCCAGCCGTTTGCCAACGCACCATGCTGGAATCCAAGGTATATTCCGATTCTTTCAAACCTTCGATTTCCAATTGCATATCGGCTGCTCGGTAGCGTTTATTGGAAACATTGATGCGGTAATCATTGGCTGTCGTGCCTTGTAAAAGCTCGGCGCGATCCGCTAAAAGAACATAGGGCTGGTACCCGACAATACCAACCGAAAACCAAATCGCGCCAATCATGGCCCCAACACTGGCTGCGCGTGTGCGTGATAAAAGCGATGTAAGCCCATTTTTCCCTTCTTTCTCCTGGCCAAAAGAAAAACTCAATAAACCAGGCCCATCCATCTTTTTACTCTTGCTATGCAAAGTATCACAAGCCGCAACACAATCGCCGCAGTTAATGCAGCTATCAAACACCACCGTTTGGCGCGGATCAATATCCAAGAAACAGCTATCTTCGCAATAATGGCAGTTTTGGCAATGATCTGAACGGCCTTCATCATAGGCAATATGCAGCGTCTCACGGGTTTTGAATGAATGTTGCCAAACACGATAAACACACATGTATTTGCATACCAGATGCCGCATCACAGTGACATCCACCAGAACAACCAGTGTACAAACAACATAAATCCATAATAAATTTTTCGCATCAGGAACGTCTTGAAAAGTAAGGAATGCTCCGATCATTTCAGGAGAGAAAAAATACAGCAACGGAATAATGGCAAACAACATCGAAACCAATAAAAAAGAAATGCCCAAGGTCAGCTTATTCAGCCAAATATCCTTACGAATTGCTACCTGCATTTTTTTTCCAGTAACATCCATCATGATGGCACGTCGCCCCAGCAGCTTCGAAGTCATATTATTCGCCCATTCAGACAAGGTGTTTTGCGGGCAAACCCATCCACAAAACACAGCTCCTGACCACGAGTACATAAAAATAAGCAGAGCCGCAAGCATGATCCAAAAACCCATGATGATCGACATATCAGCAAACCACACCTGATAGTCCAGCATGTGAAAAGCACCTGACATCGTATCAATGCGAAACAAACCAGATAATGGAATCACCACGAGTATGAAAATAACCATATATTGCGAGAAGCGCCGCCAAGACCGTACGGACTGCGCTCCTGGGACATGCTCTTGTTGAATAGAAATGTTCTTAAGCTGTTGGTGGGCGTTCATTTCGGCACTCTAAAAGGCGACCTGACTTAGAGCAACCAGCCCGTATATTCATCAATCAGCGTGATGATAAATCAATGAAATCAATGAGAACATATTCAGCATCAATAATTTAAACAATTTATGCAATATTTCCAAGGTTTTGCCTCATCCTGCCAATCCTCTCAATGCATGAAAATCGTGAGGACGCATTTTCCAGATGAATCAGAAATTGCGCCATGTATGTGCAAACACTTGCAGGATTTAGCCTGAACAATTCACAAATACTGTCGTGCCCTTGCTTGCCCCTTTATCCGCAACGAATTCTTTGCCAGTCGACCGTATGCATGGCTACGGCAGTTCCGACAAAAAAATCATTGCAAATAAAGGTTCTTCGCAATCATCACAACGATTTATGAATTATTCAGGTTAGATCACTATAAAAGACCTCAAGAGAGAGCTTTTAATGTTACCTCAAGTGATTCATCCTCATGATGAACAACAGATAAACTTGAAAGAGCACGGAACAACGCATCGCCCTGCCATACCTTTTCGCTATTAATTTTATGATCAAGCTGCTGGCTATCAACTTTCCCATACAAGGACTTTTCCAGTGCAATCAAAGCATCATCAAAAGCATCAGATTTTCCTTTTAACTGTGTGAAATTTGTCATCGCCGCATCTTCAAAGAAACGAGTGCCCCACTCTGGTAGAAGCTTCGCGACCTCTTTGGCATGACCCGCTTTACAGGCTATTTCAAGCTGCTTACGCAATTTTCGAAGGCTACGTTGTTTTTGTTGGCGCTGTTGAATTTGAGCGGCTGTAGGCTTTTTATGTCGGCTGCCTGAATACCACAAAAACATCACCATCAACAAACAAGCTGTCGCAAATAAAGCTGTCAAAGCTTGCCATAAACGCACATCACTTTGATATATCATATCGTCATGCCTATTTATTTTCTTCTCTAAAGGCTTGCCAATATGCTTCTTTTCCTGCACAAGACTGTCTCCATTTACTTGTTGAAAAGCTTGTTGTACTTTAACCATACGATCCAATATCTCTGCTTTCTGCTGCATATGCGTTGTCGTATTCCACCACGATATAGCCATGCCAGGTAGACTGAAATCACCAGCTTGCATCGGGATAAGAGCGATCTTCTCACGGCGAATACCAACGATACCATCAGCACCAATCTCAGTTCTCAGTTCAGGTTTATCGGGGTATTGCTTGAATGCAGTGTTTTTTATTGGCGTAAAAACTTGTGGAAGTTGCTCAGCAGTCAGGCCTTTGGCTCGAATTTCAATGGTTCGCGTCAAAGGCTCTCCCACCTTCAAAGCTGGCGCATCTCCATCAGGAAAAATTTCCCTAATACTGACATCTTGCGCTGGCAGCCAAGGCCGCGATTGCGGCCATGTACTGGGCATCCCTGCAATGTTAATATCCAAAGCTTGCGACTGCACCCGAAACACACGCCCACGCTGATTAAACACCCCCAAACGATTCGCCTCTTGCCCTGTAAATTGCAAAGCGGGAATATGTAATAGACCACTTTGTTGTGGAAATATTCCGTAATGCCTCTCTGTCACCACAAACTGACGTTGACCACGCACCGTTTTATAGTTTTTATCTTTACCTATTTTCTTAATTAGAGCGTTGGGCATATCAGGTTCGGTCAACTCAGCCTGAGAAAGGTTGATGGCGCGAAACAGTTTAACCACCAGAATAATTTGCGCTTGCACATAGCTATCATGCGGCATGGCACTTACTTCAAGAAAAATATCTTTATGTTGGCGCTGGGAAACTTGATTTTGTTGCGCCAGAACATTCAATGATAAAGGGGTTGTTGTTACATTCCCCAGTGAAATAGCTGGAATCGTCAATGCCCCCGTTTGTTTGGGCATAAGATTAATAATCCAAGCTTTACTTTTCTTCAAGCTACCGTTGACCAAGGTATAGTTACTACTTTGACTTTGACTCAACACCTCAAAGTGTTGGTTCAACACACTCAAATCTGGATCTTTATCTGCACTTCCATCCACATGAATCGTTAACTGAACCGACTCTCCCCAAGCTGTGATTGAGCGATCCAACGATGCCGTTACACGATCAGCCATCGCAAACTGTGGATACAAACAAAGGCATAAGCATGCGATCAAGCATTGAACTTTATTTATCATGTCACTTCATCCATGTGTATTAAAAAAAACGTCACTACCACGCATCCCCCCCTTGCGGTGATTGCCCTGCATGTTGCTTCTGGTATTGATACAAAAATTTACGCCGCAACAAACCACTGGGATCATCAGGCACACGCCGCAATGTTTGTTCAAATGCTTGTTTTGCTTCAATATTTCTTATATTTTCTTCGCTAAGCTTGTTTTCTTTTATTTGTTGCTCTTTGCTTTGTTGCTCTTTGCTTTGTTGCTCTTTGCTTTGTTGCTCTTTGCTTTGTTGATCTTTGCTTTGTTGATCTTTGCTTTGTTGATCTTTGCTTTGTTGATCTTTGGCTTGCTGGTCTTTTTTCATTTTCTCAAGCAAAGCTTTATTGGCTTGCGCATCTTGATGCTCAGGACTTTTTTTCAATACCTGTTCATAAGCCTCAATCGCCTCATCCAAGCGCCCCAACTCTGCCAATACATTGGCTTTATTGTATAGGTCATCAATACCTGGCTGCTTGATTGCATCAAAATCATGCAGTGCCGCTGCATAATTCTTATCACGATAATTCGCGGTCAATCGCCATGCTGGATTCTTAAAGACGCCAGCAGCTTGCTTGTATTTTTCCGCTGCCATCAGCGCCTCACCCTGACTATTCGGGCGCTGCCACATATCATTCCAAATACTGGCCTCAACAGGATGTGTCTGCAAAGAAACACACAGCGCCACAAGCAACAAACCACGCCGAAAACCCAATAAAGCAAGCGGTATCAATAACAATAACAACCACGACCCTTCTTCTCGCCACGCATCATGCATAGCCTGCGACTGCTCTTTTTCGCCTTTATTCTGCCATATCGTTTGCGGATCGATGGTGGGGTTAAAACGTGCCAAAACAGGTTGAATATCTGTATTATCCAATGATAAAGATCGATAAATCCCATGACCCAACTTTGCCATATCTTGCAAACGCGACACGTGCAGCGATGGAATTACAATATTTCCATGACGATCTGTTAAGAATCCACCCATCGACTTGGGAATGGGTGCGCCTTCGGATGTACCAATCCCAATCACGCTTACATCATGCCCAGCCTGTGTAAACTTTTGTACCGCTGAGTCTGAAAAGCCATCTGAATCCGTCAGTAATAATAGCTGTCCATGTTTCACACTGGACTGCTTAAATAATGCCAATGCTTTTTCCATTACCCTATTCAAATCACCGCCCTGTTTGGGCATAATATCCGTTGTTAAACCTTGCAATTGCGATAAAATAGTTTGTTTATCTTCCGTTAATGGTGTCACAACATAAGCCGTACCCGCAAAAGCAATCAGCGCACTTTGCCCTTCTTTATGAAGCGATAGTAGATCCGTTATCTTTTGTTTGGCGCGCACCAAACGACTGGGTTTCACATCTGCTGCATCCATTGAGCGTGATAAGTCCAAAGCAATCACCAGCGCTGATGATTGACGGTACATCGGCTGTGGTAGTTTTTCCCATACAGGCCCTGCCAGTGCGATCACCGCCAATACACCTGCAATAGCAAGCAGCCAAAGCGGGCGCTTCGATGCATGCACACCATCAGAGCCTACCTGTAAGTAGGCCAACAATTCAGGTGCAACGATATGCTTCCAAGATTCACTGGCTTGATTTATCTTGCTTAATTTATAAATCATCAAAAACAGCAACAATAAACATAGAAATGCCCAAGGTCGCAAAAAATGAAAGTCTGACCCTATATCCATCATGCAAACCTCGAACGAAACAATAAAATCAACCCCGATAACAACATCGCCAAGGCTAGGGGGTACACAAATAATGCCTGAATAGGCCGAAACATCTGCACATCATCATCCACAGGCTCAAGCTTATCAATGACCGCATAAATTTTTTCATCCAAATCAGCCGAGGGGTTGACAGTACGATTACCAAAAAAAGATGAGACCGACATGGCCGATGCACCAATGCCAACGGTATGAATACGAAGGCCAATTTTTTTTTCCATAACAACACCTTCTTCGGGCGAAAGTTCACCAGCTGTATTTACGCCATCTGTTAATAAAATAAGCACCAGTTCAGTAGATCAATGAGCTTAGACTCGATTGATTTTAGGTAAAGAAAAGAAATTGCAACAGCTTCGTTGTCAGGCCGATGCTTGCGATAATAAATATCGCAAGGCAGAGGTAAAAAATATTGGGCTCATTCGCCATGCCTGCTAGGACGGACGCCAAAAAGCTAAATACAACCACGCCTTGAATATTCAACGATGCAATCCCTCCACAACAAACTTATAATACAATTTATTATGAGTGAAATGAAGCTCCGCGTCAAGCTCAGGCAGATGGCAAAAAACTCGAAAATCAATGGGGTCAGACTCGATTGATTTGAAACTGCTATATCAAATACCATGGGAACTATCCCATATTTGTGAATAATGCGGGTTTGAGATTATATTGTGGGTGCGGGGTCAGGTCTAGTATTGCGCATTTT
>JAUZQT010000105.1 GCA_030950825.1 Mariprofundaceae bacterium
GTTTGACACCAAAATTCCGAATAGACTGTTGGGGCTCAATAAATGTACGACCAATATAATGATTGCGAATCAGCCCTAGCTGAAAAGGAATGCCCGTTGCTTCGGCGTAGCCCATCGCAGGTGGCACACCTGAATCAGGTACAGGAATAATAAGATCAGCGTCAACGGCGGATTCTTTACCCAATTCAACACCAATCTGATAGCGGGCATGGTAGACATTGATGCCTTCTAAGTTGGAATCTGGGCGAGCGAAATAAACGTATTCAAATACGCAAAATTTTGGGTCGGTTGAATCAAAAGGAAACAAGCTTTCAATATTTCCACCTTCAATGATGATCATTTCACCAGGCTTGATATCACGTTCATATTGGGCACCAATCAAATCAAAAGCACATGTTTCAGATGCCAATACCCATGAGTCATTCAGTTTTCCCAAAACCAATGGCCGTATGCCATTGCGATCACGTATAGCAACCAAGCGCTTTTCAACCAAGACCAATAATGAGAAGCCACCTGTCAAACGGTTGACCGCTTCTGCCACACGGTCACGCATCCGTAGCTGCTTGCTTTTGGCAACCAAGTGAATCAGCACTTCAGTATCCGATGTCGATTGAAAAATAGAACCGTCTTTTTCCAGCTCTTTGCGCAATTCAGGTGCGTTTACAATATTACCGTTGTGACACATAGCAATGCCACCATGCGCATATTCAAAGGAGAATGGCTGGCAATTACGTAGCCCTGATTCTCCAGATGTTGAATAACGAACATGGCCTATCGCAGCAGAACCCTGCAATTGCTTGATGTCCGACTTCTGGAAAACATCTGCCACCAAGCCCATGCCCCGATGGCTGTTAAAGCTATGGCCATCGGTGGTGACAATACCAGCAGATTCCTGCCCGCGATGTTGTTGCGCATACAGGCCAAGGTAGGTTTGGTTTGCAGCTTCGAGATGATTGGAAATGCCGAATACACCGCACTCGTCACGAAAGTGATCGTCGTCAGGCATAGAATTCATGGTTGGCCTCATTTGAGCTGTTGTTGAATAATAGATTTCAGGGCTTCTTTATCCCCAATAGGGATGTCTTGGAGTATTGCTTTGGATGTGCTTCTTTTTGATTGTGTTGCGGCAGACTTTGCATGGCCTTGGCGTGAGAAAGGGTAGCTTTCAGGAATGGCCTGACCCAGCAACTCACTGGCTTCAAGGGCATAGGGTGTTAGTAAACTTTTTTTAGCCCATGCTTGATCGGGCTTGCTGTATGATGTGTAAATAAGAAAGGCTAGGGCAATGAGTAATAGGCCGCGCGCAATGCCAAAGAACATACCCAGTGTGCGATCTGTGGCGGTAAGGTCTGCCATATCAATAAGCTTCCGAATCAACGCACCAATAAGGCCGACAACAATCATAATACTGACAAAAACCATCACAAAACCAGCAATATCGGCGGTTGTGCTATTGGGGATCCACTCAGTCAAGAAGTCACCTGCGATGCCAGATGTACGGCTGGCAATGAGAAAGGCCGCAAGCAAACCAATGAGTGAAATGATTTCGCGAATAAAGCCCCGCCATAGTGATAACAGCATGGAAAGACCAACAATGCCAATAAGAATATAATCAAAAAAGTTCATATGAGGATTCTCATACTCCTTCAGCTAATGCGCATGGACTTTTCCCACTACGTGTATGAAACATTACCACAGGGTGGAAGTCATGCAGGCGCGTTATTTGTTTTTATGTTAACGCCATTTGTGTAGCACCCGATAAATGTTTAACAGGAATAAATGCAAGTGCCGTGCCCATGTCGCGAAGCGTAGCAGCAAGCTTGCCTTCCTGCACTCTTGTATGATTTTCATGTGGCATCAGAATCTGTGTAAAGCCTAAATTGGCAGCTTCGCGGGCGCGACCTTCAGGATTTGAAACGGGACGAATTTCTCCCGTTAAACCGATTTCGCCAAACACCGCCATATTGTGTGGTAATACTTTTTCCTGATAGGCAGAAAGTATAGCCAGCAAGACGGCAAGATCAGCAGCTGGTTCGGTTATTTTGACGCCGCCAGCAACATTGACATATACATCATAAGCAGAAAGAGCAATGCCCATATGACGCTCCAATACAGCACTTAGCATCCCAATACGATTCAGATCCAGCCCAACCGAGGAGCGTTTGGGTGTGGCATAAGCAGTGGGTGCAACCAGCGCTTGGACTTCAACCAATAAAGGGCGTGTGCCCTGCATGCATGTCAAAACGACAGAGCCTGGAATATTGCTGGCTCGTTCGGATAGAAATAGTCGAGAAGCATCGCTGATGCTGGTCAAACCTGCATCGGACATTTCAAAAACACCAATTTCACCAGCAGGGCCAAAGCGATTTTTAACAGCACGTAAAATACGGTGGGCGTGACCATTATCGCCTTCAAAATAAAGTACCGCATCGACCATATGCTCCAATACACGTGGCCCAGCCAAGGTACCATCCTTGGTAACATGCCCAACCAGAATCAAGGTATAGCCTTGTTGTTTGCAATTTTGGATCAAAGCAGAAGCACAATCACGTACCTGTGAAACAGTGCCAGGTGCACTGCTTGAACGATTGCTTACAGTGGTCTGAATAGAGTCAATGATCACTGCAATGGGTTTGATGTCAGCAATCGTAGCGAGCATGGCTTCCAGCTCGCAGGCGGATAATAGTTGCAAATTGGGGTGTAAGGCTTGAATGCGTTCACCACGCAATCGAACTTGCTGAATCGACTCTTCACCAGTAATGTAGAGTACCGTGCCCTGAACAGCCAGTTTAGCCGTAGCCTGCAATAGTAGGGTGGATTTGCCGATGCCTGGGTCCCCGCCCAATAAAATAGCCGAGCCAGGCACCATGCCGCCACCCAATACACGATCCAGCTCTTTGATATTGCTTGAACGGCGCGGGTTTTCTTGGGTGGAAATTTCAGTGATGGCGGTTGTGTGTAAGGATTGGTTTTTTTTGCCAATACGAGGATTGTGTTTCATCACTTGTTCGGAAATACAATTCCATTCATTACAATCAGAGCATTGTCCTGCCCATTTGCGGTGTTCGGTGCCGCAGTTTTGACAGGTGAATAATAATTTTTCCATGCCCAGAAGCTAGAAGACTGTCCGAGAATAGAAAGGCCTACTGCGGAACCCCCAATTTTGGCCATGATTTCCGTCTATTTTCGTTAAATAGACCCTGCTATTCGCCTTAAATATCCGAAAATAATGACACAAAATGGGAATCCCTCGCTATGGCCTCTATTTTCGGACAGCTTCCTAGAAGGCAGCTGCGTTGAGATCAACCTGCTGATAAATCTTCAGAGAGTTCAGGGAAGCCTCCAATCAATGGTAGTAGACCGTATAAAGACCAGGTCAGGCTTTCCTATTTGCCTATCTTGTCAGTCACGCTACTGTTCTGGCATGGCAATAATGGATGCCCCCGTTATAAGCCGCATAAATATGATAATAGAAAAGCCTGACCAGGTTCTTTCTAATCCTGCAAAGCCGCAGAACAAGCATTCTAGGCAATTTTGAAGCTCATTTTAACATCAGAAGAGCATAGTGACTGGGTGAATATCTAATTGTGATATGATTACCCTAATTTCTAACAAGATGTCAAAATTATGATTCTTACCTACTTAAAATTCAAAAGAGCCAAAAAAGGGCTATACAGATGCCCTAGACTACTATAACTGTATAACTGTATATCTGATTATCGAAACTAATGGTTGTTTTCATTTGCCCGACCCAATACGCCCGCGTGGGAATGCATATTGAGGTATCGCGTCGCAACAGAGTTCGTCGATGAGGCAAAGGTAGGGTGCGCCGTGCGCACCAAATCAACACCATTCGGATAAAACGGACAAACATCGCGCAAAACGAACCACACCTTTTAGCCATTGGAAATGGATGTGGATTGTCTTTCTTATGAATTGGTGTGAATTGGTGCGAACGGTTCAAATTGGTGCGCACGGCGCACCCTACGGATGACATGAGCGTGGTGAGTGCGCAATAAAGCAACTTTTAGGTGATTGAATATGAACAAAACAGCGGTAAGAAAAATTAAAATGACGGAAGCCAAAAATGATTTTTCATATTGGCAAGGTCAATCCTTTGAATCAAGGCTGGAAGCTTTGGAGCAAATAAGAAATGAATACATAAGTTGGAAATATGATCATCAACAACGACTTCAAAGAGTTTATCGCGTTATTAAGAAAAAATAAGGCATTTATTCAGTCATCCCCAATACAAGCAATTGAGAATGACAGCCTCCTAGGGCATGATACTGGTTCTATATTAAGGGTGTGACGCATGGATAATTTATCACCACAAAATCTGAAAGCGATCCTGCATTCCAAGCGGGCGAATATATTTTATCTCGAAAAATGCCGTGTAATGCAGAAAGATGGACGGGTGCTTTATCTCACCGAAGAGAAAAAAGATAAACAGTATTGGAATATCCCGATTGCCAATACCACCTGTTTATTACTTGGAACGGGCACATCGATCACGCAGGCC
>JAUZQT010000106.1 GCA_030950825.1 Mariprofundaceae bacterium
GCCACTTGCAATAATTGCAAACGACGAAGTAGAACTAGCTTACGCTGCGTAAGTTACCCTGATCTTGAGGTGTCCATCCATTAAGAACCCAGGGCAACCTAGATGGAATCGCTATTCGGAGATGTTGACTCGTGTCGCCGAGGGTTAAAAAGTAACGAACCGACCTGTTTGGCGTCTTGTCTATTCAACTCCCTTCAGGTGCTATTTGAATAGAATAAACATGTAGGTCCATTGGCTGATGGTTTTCGGACGTGGGTTCGACTCCCACCGCCTCCACCAAAACAAGCTATATTTAGCAAGCACTTACGCGATTATGTGGCAAGTGCTTGCTGAATATCTGCTGAAACCATTTATTGTGAGATAACAGGGTTAAATCTAGGCTATCGAAATTGGGTTCATCCAGAAAATGCGTCCTTACCATGCTAGAATTTTCAAAAACTGGATTTTACTATGTCTACGAGTATCAAAGCAGTCGTACTCGGACGTTTAGCCCGCATTATTCATGAATCGCCGTGATGATCGCGCCGAAGCTTTGTTTGCAACGGATTTTTTGCCATGAGTGCTGTAGCCATGCATACGGTCGATTGGCAAAGGATTCGTTGCGAACAAAGGAGCAAGCGAGGGCGCGGCAGCATTTGTGAATAATGCGGGTTAGAGCGCTGCCTATTGGTAATATGTCAATCAACATCCAATTTTACCCCGTCTTAAACGGGAAACCTGAGTTACTCTCTACACATATGAAATTCACTACGTTTTATTTGGTTTCGCTTTTGATTATACAGCCATTGGAGCCGTTAAGTGTGGATGGTGTTGATATTTCTCTAAAGTAAAGTCACTTGGTTCTACTTTTTCAAGCCATTCGGGATCGTACTTTCCTGTTTTAAAGTAATCTGGAATTCGATCTGAAATTACTAATTTAGGTGCAGGAAAGGGCTCGCGTTTAAGCTGCTCTTGCAGCATATCAACATGGTTTTCATAAATGTGCGCATCACCGATAAAGTAGGTAAACCAGCGTGGCTTATAACCAGTTAAGCGTCCTACAAGGCTGAGCAGAGTCGCGCCTTCAGTGAGATTAAATGGTGCGCCGAGCCCAAGGTCATTGCTTCGGATATAAAGACAAAGTGATATTTCACGTTTTGATGAGTCAACTAGAAATTGATACAAAAGATGACATGGTGGAAGCGCCATTTCTTCGAGCTGTGCCCAATTCCAACCATGAAAGATAATCCTACGGTTATTTGGATCATTAATAATGGTGTCTAGACATTGTCGGAGCTGATCAACGGCTTTGTATAATAAAACTTTTTTATTTTCAAGAACTCCAAGTTGTTCATAGCCTTTTGAAAGAGCATCTTCGACTTGTTTTGCTCCTCCAGCGCCCTTTAAGTCAATGAGCTTATAAGCAGGCCATTGCCGCCATTGCACGCCATATACAGACCCTAAATCATCTTCTTTCAATCGGTATGGGTTAGCCAGCCATTGCTTGTTTTCATTGGCATTCTGATCCCAGACCTTACAGCCAAGTTCTCGAAAGTCGGCGGCACTTCGTGAGGCGCGCATAAACCCCACGAGCTCTCCAACAGCTGTTTTGAAGGCAAGCTTTTTGGTAGTAACTGCTGGGAAACCCTCTTGCAAGTCAAATTTCATCATAGCACCAGGCATGCTAAGAGTGCGCACTCCCGTGCGGTTCTCCTGCCAACTACCAGTATCAAAAACAGTTTGAACTAGATCAAGATATTGCTTCATTCTCTTAGTCACTCCTACTTGGATTGTTTCCTTCCGATGCCTTAGCAATGTCTCATTTTATTCTTGAAGCAAGATGTTCTTTATAGCGCCCCAGTCTGTCAACACCGTTTTTAACACATACTGCATTAAGAGCCTCGGAAATAACAACGTGTCCAAGTTATGCGGTAACTATTCAGCATGCTCACAAAATGCCACGTTTTGCTCTAAAAAATGTCATTCCCAAGTGCTTGTATTGGGAATCCATGATGAAAATCGTGGTTATCAATAGTGAGCTGAATAGTTACATTTCAATTTGGTTTTATTTTGGATATGCTGCCGTGCACCAGCCTCAGGAGCCAGCATGCGCACACTTACCCTTTCACTAATTATTGCCACATTCACTTTCAGCAGCCTCGCGTGGGCCGATGATGCCAAGCCTACAAAAGCTATCACCGCAACCGATAAAATTGTTGCGCGCTTTATTGCATTGGATACCAATAAAACTGAGGGAGTATCATATAAGGAATACATGGTCATGGTTCAGACCCGTGCCAAAACACGTTTTTCCTTGATGGATAGCAACCACGACAATGAAGTGACTGCCGATGAGTACCGCCACTTCTGGCGCACCCAGAAATCACAGTATTATCGTTTAAAACGTTAACCCGCATTATTCATGAATCGCCGTGATGATCACGCCTGCCTGTGCGTGTCCGCCTGTCTGCGTGCTTTACGCACAGGCAGGCACGCAGACAGGCCGAAGCTTTGTTTGCAACGGATTTTTTGCCATGAGTGCCGTAGCCACGCATACGGTCGATTGGCAAAGGATTCGTTGCGGACAAAGGGGCAAGTGAGGGCGCGGCAGTATTTATGAATAATGCGGGTTAAGATCTCAATACTTATTTTGTCAAAATATAAATGAACGTTGAAATTGATACCAGCAGACCTATCAGCATAGTGATTGCTTGGAAATAGAATCGTCGAGACATTTTTCTATCTATTCCCTGCTGTAGTTCTTCTAATTTATTTATTCGCGGTGCAGCTTGTTCTAAAATAAGGCTTATTTTTTTCAGTGTAGCATAATGAGGTTCACACTTCTTATAATATGCTTCTCGATTTTCGCCATTTTCCTGCCTTGCTTGGCAAATCAAGTTAACTGCTTCCTGCGCATCAGCAAGGTAAATTGAGTAATCCTTAATTTCTTCTGTGACCTTTTAGCTGGAAGAGTACTGTTCTTTAAAATTAGCTATTTTTCGTAGCAGGTACTCGATGCCAACTTCATTGGCATCATACACGGCTCTTTTGCAATGCCGCTCAGCACGGAGAAGTTCTTCATTGTAATCGTTGCTATCAACGTCATGACAGAGTGCTTTTGTAATATGATAACCAACATAACGAAGTTCATTAACACTTGGTATGGCTAAGTCACCACATAGTTGCTCTGTCTCTTTTAGTTTAATTTCAGCTGAGTCAAATAAAGATCGCAGGGTCATAAAGCGATCTTTAGAGCATTTTTCCATGTTCATTTACTAAATTTATGCTTTAGGATGCTCTCGACACGTTTATTAATGTCACTTTCTGTAAGGTAGTTCCCATTTTGAAGAGAGTGGCTACCACTTGATAGGCTAGCCACAACACTTTTTCCGATTTCATTGTTTGTCGCAAGTGGAGCTTTGTGAGAAAATGATACCGCTGGCTTAAAAGCAGATAACAATATTTTCATACTGGGGATCATTGTAACTCCATATCATAGAAGATGTTCAGTTGCATATTGTTAAAATAATTTAATACACTACGCAATCGCGTAAGCTATATCAGGTGTTTCTTGTTTTAAAGAAATACTTACCGTTCAAGCTGTTATATTATCCCAAGTTTTGAACGCTCCTCTATAGTGATTAAAGAATTAAACTAACCCGCATTATTCATGAATGCCGCCGCACCCTTGCTTGTTCCTTTGCCCGCAACGAATCCTTGCTCAAACGTCCGTAAACATGGCTACGCCCCTTTTTGCAAAAATTCGTTGTATAACAAAGGCTCAGCGCAATCATTACGGCGATTCATGAATAATGCGGGCTAACTCCTCGTATTGCCATTCCCGCGAAAGCGGGAATCTGAACCTCCTCTTAAAAACCAAGATGACGGCTTTTTATGAGGGAAGTAATTATCAGTCGGATTCTAAAACAATCTCATCAGGGCGTGCGTGGCTTAAAAATTCCTGATTGGACATACTCAAGCCATAAGCGCCTGCCAGACCGAATACGGCAATATCGCCAATGTCTGCGGCCTTGATATAAATGTCATTGGCAAGTTTATCCGCACCAGTACAAAGCGGGCCACCGAAATAGACTTTTTCGCATCGCACTTTTTCCTGATGGCTATACACCCTCGGCTGATCCATCCAGACAATCGACATCGGATGATTGATGCCCAACGCCGCAGGCCGACGAAAGTGGTTGATGCCACCCGCACAAATCACCTGCTTTTTACCACGAGATTCTTTAATATCCAAAATCTCAGTGCAGAAAAAACCTGAGTCAGCAGCCAAATAACGCCCCAACTCCAGAACAAAATGCCGACCCTCAAAGCCATATTCTGCGATCATGCTCTTTAGCCCATCAGCCCAAGCTTGGGGGTTAAAATCACGCCCTTCTTCCAAATAATCGACACCAAAACCGCCACCAAAATCAATAATGTCACATATAACATTGGCATAGTTGCTTTCAATTTTCTGTGTTAATTTGAATACTAACTCACAGTTTTTAAGCAGATCATCCACATTCAATACGCCCGATGCAGCATAAACATGCAAACCACGAAAGTTCAAATGCTCCAAAGCAAGAATTTGCGGCAATACCTCATCCAGTTTTTCTTCATCCACACCGAATTTCTTTGAACCGCCAGAAAACGTTGTTTGTGCTTCATGAATATCAAAATCCGCGTTGATCCGCAGCAAAACATCCTGAGACTTACCATGCTCATGGCAAATTTTCTGAAGACGGTGTGCCTCAGTCAACGATTCAATATGCACCGTGCGAATACCATGTTGCACACACCATTGCAGCTCTTCTGGCGATTTTCCAGGCCCAGTATAAATCAAACGATCAGCCGAAAAACCTGCTTCAACCGCCTTTTTTGCCTCACCCAAACTGGCAATTTCAATGCCTTCAACGCCTGACTCATAAGCCGCCTGCAAAAAAGCGGTATGAGGATTGGCTTTCATGGCATAAAATATCTCAACACCTGCGGGCATCATTCCAGATAAAGCAGCAATTTTATTGCGCATGGGTTGGGCATCATAAATATAACAATTCAATGTTTTCCCAGATTCTGCTCGCGCACGAATCGTGGCTTCAACCTGCCTTGGTAGCTGCATAGTTACACCTTTACCTTTTTCAAACGTTGTGCCAATTCTGCTGCTTTTTTCACGCCATCCACCAAGGCCAAGCGCACAAAACCAGAGCCAGCATTGTATCCATCACTATCTTCCGCGCCCAAATAAGAGCCTGGCAACAATGTTATGGCCTGCTGCTCGTAGGCCGCCTTGGCAAAGGCTTCATCATTTTCAACAGCCAACCAAACAAAAAACGAACCTGCGGGCGGCTCACCTTCCCCCCAAGCATCAAAAAATGCCGCCAGACTATCTCGATATATTCGCAAATGCTGCTGCACATGCACCTCATCCGACCAAGCTGCTGCTGCAACATGCTGTAAGGGTAGCGGGGTTGCCACGCCTGTATAGCTGCGTAATTTAGCAAAATGGGCAATCAAATCGGCATCACCAGCAATCAGCCCAGAGCGCAAACCAGGCAAGGCAGAGCGTTTGGATAAGGAGTTCATTACCAAGCAACGGGCATAATCATCACGACCCAAATCTTGTGCGACTTCAAGTAAACCTAAGGGTTTATCTTGCCAATAAATTTCAGAATAACATTCATCGGCAACAATATAAAAATCATGCACATCAGCGAGCTCAAGCAGACGTGCATAATAATTACGTCCCGCAATCCAGCCAGTCGGGTTAGAAGGTGAGCACACATAGACAAAGGCCGTGTTTTGCCATGTTTCGGCGCTTACCGCATCCAAAATTGGCGCAAAGTCATGCTTTGCAATGCAGGGCAACAAATAAGGCTTTGCCCCTGCGGTAACTGCCGCACCGTAATAAATTTGGTACATCGGATTGGGCATCATCACATATGGCTTCTGCTCCGCCGCTGGATTCACTAGGGCATGGGCAATGGCAAACAAGGCTTCACGTGTACCGTTGGCCGTTAAAATCTCTGTGTCTGCATCAATATGGGCGAGCTTGTAACGCTGCTTCAACCAGTCCGCAATCGCTTGCGGCAATGGTGCATTACCACGTGTTGCAGGGTATTTGGAGAAGCCCGATAGATTGGCATTCAATACATCCCCGACAAATTTGGGCAGTGGCAAACGTGGTTCGCCAGCTCCTGCATCAATATGCAATAGTGATGGATTGGGCGTTAGCCCTGAAAAAAGCTTTTTAAGGCGTTCAAAAGGATAAGCGCCCAAGCTTTCCAAACGTGCCTGTGTTAATTTCCCCATATTTATTTCACGGTTGTCTGTATTGGCTTGCTCCAAACACCCAAGCGACCCGCTGCATCAATGGCGCGCAGGCGATAAACGTAATCATGATCCGCGACAACCGAGCGAATCATTTTTTGTAATAAACGCGTATTATTTCTCGGGAGTGGCGGCTCTTCATAATAGCGCAACCATGTAGAAGGGCATTTGCAATACGGATCCATTTCAGCACGATCTATTTGATAACCCACGCCACCTTCACCACCTGCTAGTTGAATTTCTAGTTTCTTGCTGGGTTCAGCATCCGTAACTTTCAACGAGGCAATCTCTGGGGGGCCAGCATCCACCAATGCCTGTGGCGGCTCTTTACGTCCACAACCAGTGACCACCAATAGGGTCATGCAAAGAAATAAAATTTTACGCATGTTCAGACTCCAAGCCTTCATTTAATCTAGCCTTCCAAGCTATACACTGCAAACGCACCTGTTTTGGTGCCGTTCCACCAATATGATCACGTGCTCCCACACATGCTTCAACCGATAGTTTTTGCACCATATCCACATTCAAACGTACATCAATATCTGCGCAAGCTGTGCTTGGCATTTGATGTAATTCAATGACCTCGCGAATACAATATGCCACTGATTTTCCAACAATTTCATGCGCATCACGAAAAGGCACGCCAGCTCGAACCAGCGCATCAGCCAAATCTGTTGCCGTCGAAAAGCCTGATGATGCCGCTTTGTGCATGACTGCTTTATTCACGCTCATGCCTGGCAACATATCACCAAACACACGCAAACAACCTTCAAGATTATCGAATGCATCAAAAATCGCTTCTTTGTCTTCCTGCATATCCTTATTGTATGCCAATGGCAGTGATTTCATGGTGGTTAAAATCGACATCAAAGCGCCGATAATGCGCCCCGCCTTACCACGCACCAATTCTGGCATGTCTGGGTTTTTCTTTTGCGGCATAATGGATGAGCCTGTACAAAAAGCATCAGGCAGATCGACAAAAGAGAATTGTGCACTCATCCATAAAATCAACTCCTCGGAAAAGCGAGATAAGTGGATGGAACAAATAGAGCATGCAGCCAATAATTCCATGATAAAATCACGATCTGAGACAGAATCCAATGAATTTGCAGTTGGAGCCTCAAACCCTAGGGCATTGGCTGTAAATGCGCGGTCAATATCAAAGGTTGTACCAGCCAGTGCCGCAGAGCCAAGCGGGCATTGGTTCATACGATTTCGCCCATCAATAAAACGAGCTGCATCACGCTCAAACATTTCAACATAGGCCAGTAGGTGATGCCCAAGCGTCACAGGTTGTGCCGTCTGCAAATGTGTAAAACCTGGCATGATGGTATCGGCATGCTCTTCTGCCAGAGTTGTTAACACTGTTTGCAAGGTTCGGATTCGACTCAAAAGCTCATTTGTGCGTTTGCGCAAATAAAGCCGCGTATCCGTTGCAACCTGATCATTGCGCGAACGCGCTGTATGCAGACGTTTTCCCGCGTCACCAATATGATCGGTCAGTGCTTTTTCAATGTTCATATGCACATCTTCCAGCGCAATGGTGAATTCAAAATTACCCGATTCAATATCGGCTTCTACTTTATCCAGACCTTGCAGAATCGCCGTTAAGTCTTCCTGCGAAAGAATAGCCTGCTGAGCCAGCATCTGCGCGTGCGCGCGCGATCCTGCAATATCTTCTGCATACATGCGTGCATCCACATGCGTGGAAGCGTTAAAGGCCTCTACAAAGGCATTGGTAGGGGCATCAAATCGGCCACCCCACGGTTTGTCAGACATGTATGCTCTCCTATTCAAACTTCAAATTTCGATAGCGTCGCAACTATACCTTCGCTTTCGAATTTCAACAGAGGTGTGTGATTTAAATTTTGAGCATTCTATTGATGGATACTAATCATATGGTGAGAGCCTACCTCCTACCCTTTTAAAAGCCTTCCTTCGAAACTCAGTTTTATTTGATGATAAGCTTTCAGAAAATATAGGCTCTTTTGAATTTTAAGTGGGTAAGAATCATAATTTTGACATCTTGTTAGAAATTAGGGTAATCATATCACAATTAGATATTCACCCAGTCACTATGCTCTTCTGATGTTAAAATGAGCTTCAAAATTGCCTAGAATG
>JAUZQT010000107.1 GCA_030950825.1 Mariprofundaceae bacterium
GATAACTTCCACCATTAGATGACCAGCGAGAGAGCCCTAGCATCGTTACTCGACCAGTCATTGAGAGTGCGGCTTCGGTGATTATTTTAAGTTGTTTGGATGCCGTGGAATCCAAAGTATTGCCTATTAGTAACAAGATGCACATCATTTCGTTCATGGGTAACTTCTTTTGTGAATCTGTTTATTTTTTGGAAAAAATAATGCTATGACAAAGAAGTTACCCTATCAAATTTTGGCGAAGGTATTGTTATGTCAAATGCCTCGTTTTTTACGAATAGTATCAAATGATGGCATCGTGAAAAATCAGCGAGCAATGAATCGCTGCTCGAATTGTTTCGATTAATTCGCTAACGTTTCCAAATATCTTGCAGGAATCAATGGCTGCTATAGAAAGCGGCACATTGATTGATTGTTGTTTGGAGATGTTTGATGATTAAGAAAATTGCACAAGAACTGAATGTGGCTGAAAAGCAAGTGGCCGCCGCTATTGCACTATTAGATGATGATGCAACAGTTCCATTTATTGCGCGCTATCGTAAAGAAAAAACAGGTGGCTTGGATGATGGTCAATTGCGTTATTTGGAAGATCGTTTGCGTTATTTGCGCGAACTTGAAACCCGACGCGCAGCCATTTTGAAAAGCATTCAAACGCAAGAGAAGCTGACGCCTATGCTGGAAAAGGCCATAGCCTCAGCCGATACAATGACACGATTGGAAGATTTGTATTTGCCCTATAAGCCACGCCGTAGAAGCAAAGCGCAGGCCGCACGAGAGGCTGGTTTGGAATCTCTGGTTGAATTATTGCTGGCTGATATGACGCAGCAACCAAAAACGGTTGCTCTTAATTTTATCAATGCCGATGCGGGCATTGATGAGGCCGATGCTGCCCTAGCTGGAGCACAACAAATCATCATGGAGATGTTGGGTGAAAAAGCCGATGTTTTGACGATCTTACGGGATTATATGCAAAAACATGCGCTGCTCACCGCTCGCGTAGTGAAAAAGAGAGCGGAAGAAGGAGAGAAGTTCAAAGATTACTTCGACTATTCAGAAGCTTGGAAAAAGGTGCCTTCGCATCGTGCTTTGGCGCTGTTTCGCGGCCAAAAAGAAGGTGTTTTACGCATCAAGCTATTGCCAGGGAATGATGAACTTCAAGCCCATGACTTTTGTGAAGACATCATGGCAAAATCTCTGGGCATTGCAGATAGAGGGCGAGCGGCCGATGACTGGCTTCTGGAAAGCGTCCGTTTGGCTTGGAAAGCCAAGGTGTTGATGCGTTTGCAAGTGGATTTACTGCTGGCACTTCGCAACAAATCCGAGGAAGAGGCTATTCTAGTATTTGCCAATAACTTGCGTGATTTGTTGCTGGCAGCTCCCGCTGGGCAGCGGGCAACCATGGGCTTGGATCCTGGTTTGCGCAGTGGTGTTAAAGTCGCTGTAACTGATGCAACTGGCAAGGTATTGGATACGGCGACCATTTACCCGCATGTCCCTGCCCGCCGTTGGAATGAAGCCATTGCAGCCTTGGCGGTATTGGCGGATAAGCATCAGGTCGATCTGGTTGCCATAGGGAATGGCACAGGCTCGCGCGAAACCGAATCCTTGATGAAGGCTCTTGCCGAAGATTTTCCGCAGCTCCATTTAACATCCGTGGTGGTGTCTGAAGCAGGCGCTTCAGTTTACTCTGCATCCGAAATTGGTGCCCATGAATTTCCTGATTTGGATGTCACATTGCGCGGTGCCGTCTCGATTGCGCGTCGCTTGCAGGATCCTTTGGCTGAGCTGGTTAAAATTGAGCCTAAGGCCATTGGTGTTGGGCAATATCAACATGACGTCAACCAATCGCATCTGGCACGTACACTGGATGCTGTGGTGGAAGATTGCGTGAATCAGGTGGGGGTAGATGTAAACACTGCATCAGCGCATTTATTGGCATACGTGGCAGGTTTAAGCCGTAGCATGGCTGAAAGCATTGTTGCTTATCGTGATGAGCATGGGCGTTTCCCAAACCGTGAAGAGCTGCATAAGGTCAAAGGTGTTGGGCCAAAGGCTTTTGAGCAAGCCGCTGGTTTTTTGCGTATTTTAAATGGCGAGAATCCTTTGGATGCATCGGCCGTTCACCCAGAGGCGTATGCAGTGGTTGAACATATTGCACAAAAGAAAAAAACCACAGTACAAGAGCTGCTTGGTAACCAAACTATTCTACATGGCTTAAAGGCAAAAGATTTTGCCAGCAATGCTTTTGGCGAAATCACGGTGTCGGATATTTTTCAAGAGCTGGAAAAACCAGGCCGTGACCCAAGGCCAGAATTTAAAACCGCCACCTTTCGTTCGGGTGTGAATGATATACATGATTTGAAAGAAGGCATGATTCTTGAAGGCGTGGTTAGTAATGTTGCCAACTTTGGTGCTTTTGTGGATATTGGGGTGCATCAGGATGGCTTGGTACATATCTCTGCATTGGCAGATAAATTTGTGGATGATCCAAGAAAAGTGGTAAAAACGGGTGATGTTGTGAAGGTGAAGGTGCTGGAAGCCGATGCCAAACGCAAACGTATTTCATTAACTATGTGTCTGGATGATGGCATCGAACCGTTGACAGAAGAAGCGCCACGCTGGAAAAAAAACAAATCTGGTCACGGGCAAGTTCGTGAGCCTGAAAGTGTACAGCAAAAAGTGAAACGCCAAATGCACAAACAGCAACAACAAGCACAGAATGACAAAAGAAAGGGGCATAAAAAGGAGGCGCCGATGAGCGCCCTAGAAATGGCTTTTGCCAAGGCACTCAACAAATGAATATACAAGAAGCAGCAAACCTACTGGCCAAATCGGATGAATATCGCGTTCTCAAACGCCTGCATGCCCCTGATGTTTATCATCAAGGTGAACCATTAACACGGCGTATTGGTTTGGTTATTGATACAGAAACCACTGGCGTGGATACCAGCAAGGATAAGATTATTGAGTTGGGCTTTGTGGCATTTGAGTATGATGCTGGTTCAGGAAATATTTATCGTATTTTACACACCTATGATGGTTTTGAAGATCCACAAGAGCCGTTGTCTGAGGTCATTAAAACACTGACTGGCATTGATGATGATATGTTGAAAGACCAACATCTAGACGATGCGGAAATCAATGATTGGCTAAAAAAATCCAGTGTTGTCATTGCGCATAACGCAAGCTTTGATCGCGCTATGCTAGAGCGGCGCTTACCAGCTGTAGAAGATACCGCATGGGCGTGTACGTTTGCTGATATTGATTTGCAGGCTGAGGGCATTGGTAGTCGAAAATTGGATTATATTGCCTATCAGCTGGGTTATTTCTTCGATGGACACCGCGCGGTGAATGATGCTCAGGCAACCCTGCATTTGTTAAGTTATGCCTTGCCTGTGTCTAAAAAACTAGCAATGGCTGAGTTGTTGGCCTCGGCTCGTGAAAAAAGACTGCGGATTTTTGCTATTGCAGCGCCCTTTGATAAAAAGGATGTTTTGAAAGGCCGTGGCTATCGCTGGCTACCAACGTTCTCATATGGCGCTTCCAAAAAAGGTGTCTGGAGTATTTGTGTTGCCGAAGCGGCATCCCAAGCCGAACAAACATGGCTGCGTGAACATGTTTATTCAGGCAAACAAGCGCTCTTTCAATGCACATCATTAACAGCAAAAAACCGTTATTCTGTACGGGAATTTTCACTCGGTTAATATAAGGGTCTCGCCGATGAAACCCGTCAGAAGATTAAACTTTTTCTATCAGAAACATAAACGTTTCATTACGATGTATTCATATGTGCGTCTTGTCACATGCGAGCTGCTATACTCCGCCAAACTTCGTCCAACGCGTTCTACAAGTAGAGCTGCAAGGGACTTATAAAGGAGTAAATATGAACCCATTATGGATAAGGTCGCTAGGCTTGGCTGCCATCGCGCTTGCTGCTTTAGCAGAGCCTATTATCGTGCATGCCAAACCCATTGAAAAAGAGCTGTTTCCTGTTGATTCACTGTTATTCGATAAAAAACATGCACTAACCTACCCTACAGTAGCTGGTTCATTTATGGTTTATAATGAAAACCATATGGATGAATTCAGTGTTGTTCGTGTGCCCACCAATCAAGTTGATATGGATGGAAAACGTGTTGATCCAACCATGCTCAATGAAGTTTTGCGTCAAGGTGTGGCACTCAAAGATGGCGGCATTGGTTATGTTAGCAACCGTATCGGGCCTGTATCCGCATGGTTTTGGCAGGGTAAAGGCGATTCCCATATTGCAATTGCCAATATGGCACTATTTCGTGGTGGTTTGATTCCAGGGCATTTGAATGCATCAGCTAATGCACAGACTTGGTGTTTTGATGCAACCTTACAAAAAATTCGCCATAATCAACTGCTTAATGAGTTTTCTAACCCCAATAATAGTGAATTATTAGGGCAGAATTGGCGTATTTACAACTCCAATTTTGTGGCCTATAAAATGGCTTACAGAGATACAAAAACAGGTACAAAAAACAAACTTCATAGTCCGTCGTTATTCGTATTCAAGCGTGCCAGCAGTGAGCTAAGTATGCTACCCAACGCCTTTGACGGTACTATTTCCCCCGATGGTAAGCAAATTGCTTTTGTGCGAGAAGTTCATGGCAATTACGATCTATGGTTGCAAAACCTAGATGGCACTGGCTTAACACAGTTGACCAGTAATACATTTGGTGATTTTGAACCTGCATTTAGCCCTGATGGTAAAAAATTGGCTTTTGTTTCAAATCGCCATAGCAAAGGGAATGTCCGTCATACATCTATTTATATTATAGATATCAACACAGGTGAAACCGCGCGTATTACCAATGCGCCCCGTGCAACGGATGGTGGTGTCGCATGGAAGGATGATCACACACTTGTTTTTCACTCCAATCGCGACCTTAACAAACCACAGAGTAGAACCATATCTGACTGGAACCTCTGGCAAGTTGCCTTTCGCTAAGCTGAATCATTCAGGCTAAGGCATTTTGAAAAAAAACATTATCGAAAACGACGAAGGATAAAACCATGAAAAAGACACTTATATTAATCGCTATTACCATGAGCATTTCCACTGCACAGGCGAATAATTTGTTTGATTTTATGAAAAATTCAGCAACTCAAACAAGCAACGAAATTGTTGACGGTGCTCAGCTGGTTACCCTAGAGCCCAAAGAAAGTGAAATGTATCCAAAGGCATCGCCTGATGGCAGGTATCTGTTAACATTAACAAGCAATAACAGACATTATTGGATTTCGAGACGTGCCATTGAAAATGGAGACCCATTAAATGCTGTGAGTGATGATCTGGCTGCGCTGGCATCGGTCGCTTGGTTTGGTCAAGATGTTACTTTTTTATCCAGCCGAACTGGTATGTTGGGTCTATGGAAAAAACCTGCTGACGGTGAAGGCCTTATGCGCCGCAGCAAAGAGTTAACAGGCAAATTAAAGGATATTACTTTATTAAAAGACGGCAGTATTATTGCAACCCGCCTTGTGATGCACAGTCATGATAGGCATGCAAAAAAAGAGAAGCTTGATAACTTTAACAACTGGAAAATCATGGGAACGCATGGTTATATCGTACATATTGCTGCTGATGGTTCCGAAAAACGTTTGAGCGAGGGTTTTCACGCTGCTGTTTCCCCTGATGGTCAACGAATCGTCTTCTCCATGCCTATAGGCCGAAGTATACATTTGTTTTTAATGGACATTGATGGCTCAAACTTGGCTGAGCTTACGGATGTACGCAGTGTTGATGTACAAGCTACTTGGAGCCCTGATGGGCAATGGATTGTTTTTTCTTCAAATCGCTCCCATGCCGATATGCGCAGCGGCAAAAAGAGCCAGTGGGATGTTTGGGCTGTAAGCAGTGAGGGCAAGAAACTGACCCAACTCACATTTGATGCGGCGCGTGATGGCGCCCCATCTTTGGCAAGCAACGGTTATGTTTATTTTCATTCCGATCGTAAAGTTGGTAAGGAATTAAAAACAGAACGTCAAATTCAAGGTCAAGTAGGTCGCTTTCATATTTGGCGGATTAAAATGCCTCAATAATAAGCTTGAAACATAATATAAATATTGATCAAACGTCTGTAAACATTGTGTTTACAGACGTTTTTTTCATTATAAATGGTGGGCTCACTAGCCCTGTCATTTAGCCATAAATATTCTTACTACTCAATATCACCCCTTACCGCCAACAAGTACCCGTCACACATTAATTGCAGATATGCGAAACCATTCAATATTACCTGATGCCCGTCATGTTTTCGACCGAGATATCCGGCTAGGGAAGCAACGAGACGAACTGTTTCACCCAATTGTTCTGGTGATTTCATACCTTTTTTTTTAGCGTAATTTTTCAACACTTCGATTTCAACATCTGAAAACAAAATTTCCGCGGATAACTCTGGGCACTCTCTGCTCAATAGGGTCATAAGCATGATTCGCCAAGCAATGACCATTTTGATTGCGATGCCTCGTTTTAGTCGATCAATGGTTCGATGGGCGATCTCTTCTACATTGCAACCGCTTTTTAAGGTTCGATGCCAATCTTCAATGCGCCAGCGGAGCCTATACCAACGCACACATTCAATGGCATCTTCCAATGAATTGATTGACAGGGTCGTAAGCAAAAACCACTCAACTGGATTCTGCCCTTCTGGTGCAGATTCTTCGCGAATATGCACGATCGAAAGCGGTGTGGGCTGTTTGTCTTTATGTTCTTGTGTGATCGGAGCGTGCATTTGAATGGTTTGATAGCGCACCGCAACTTCAACATGCCTCTCCTCTCTTTTTTCTCGTTCTTTTTGTTTGGATAGTTTGGGGTGCGAGCTTTGCCGGTGAACGCAGATATTTAATCGACCGCATTCTTTGCCTGAACGTACTTGATCAAAGAGTTTTGCCTGTCCTTTGCCCATGTTGCGGTTGTAACTCGCTCGAACCAGCAGTTCCACATTTTTGTGACGTGGCTCTTCGAATAACTCGTAAAAGTCACCCTCGCGATCCATCAGGTTAATTTGACGCGTGTCGGGCAAT
>JAUZQT010000108.1 GCA_030950825.1 Mariprofundaceae bacterium
ACCACCATCAACTCCAGTATCGTAAAACCATTTTCAGGCTTGCGCAAAGCAAAAGCAAAAGCAAAAGCAAAAGCAAAGCCTTTGCTTGCAGCCTTCAAATCCTTTGCTCTAGTATCGGCATTTATGCGCATCTTATCCACCATTGCAAAAATTATATTCTCCTTAATCACACTTTCCGTGATTTGCGTTACAATAGGCTATCTTTATTTCTCTAGCAACCTTCCAAATCTCAGCAGGCTCGCCGCTTATCAACCCCCGCTTGTATCCCGCATTTACAATAGCGAGGGTGATTTGCTAGCCGAATATGCCGATGAACACCGTATTTTAACCCCATTTAACGAAATACCCAAACGCATTCGTGACGCATTTCTTGCCGCAGAAGATCAACAATTCTACAAGCATATCGGCATCAATCCAGCCCGCATCGCATCCGCTGCCATTGCCAATATCATGGCTGGTCACAAGGTACAGGGTGGCTCAACCATCACCCAACAAGTCGCCAAGAATTTTCTTCTCACATCTGAGCGAACCTATACGCGCAAAATAAAAGAAGTTATTTTAGCCCATCGCATTGAAGAAGCGTTTTCCAAAGATGCTATTCTATACCTTTATTTGAACCATATTTACCTTGGGCGTGGAGCCTATGGCATCACCTCGGCTGCTTGGCGATATTTTGGCAAGCACCTTGATGAGCTCACATTATCCGAATGTGCAATGCTTGCAGGACTACCCAAAGCACCAGGGAAATATGCACCACACCTTAATCCTACACTGGCTATCAAGCGGCGTAATACCGTGTTATATCTTATGGAGCGCAGTGGTTATGCCAAAGCTGAAGACGTTGCTTTGGCGCTTCAGGAAACGCTCACTGTCGCGCCACTACCACGCAACCGCCTTCATGGCGCTTATGCCAATGAAATTCATCGTCAACTGGTTGAGCGTTTTGGTCTGCAGACCCTACGCCGTCAGGGTCTAAGCATTATTGTACCATATAACGAACAAGCAGAGACCGATGCCATTCGCGCTGTACGAAAAGGCTTATTGGATGTTGAAAAACGTCAATTCTATCGCACACCTACCCACTACCTTCCCAATATGCGGAAAAAAGAAGTTGAGCGTTGGAAAAAATCACAAGAGCCATTCAACGAACCTTTGCGAAGTGATCAAATCATTCCTGCACTGGTTGAGAAGGTCATGCCAAATGGTGATTTATTGCTCAATGATGGAACAAACAAATGGCAATTAAACAAACCTAAATGGCAGTGGGAGAAAGCCTCTGTTGAAGACAAACACCCACGCACATGGTTGATTGGTGACAAAGTTTATCTACAAGGTGATAACAACGGTGGTGTGCGCCTAAACCAGCAACCTTCCATTGAATCTGCACTGTATGCTATTGATTTAAAGCGCGGCACTGTGCTAGCGCGCGTTGCGGGCTTTGACTTCAAATTTGGCGGTTTTGACCGTGTATCCTACGCCAAACGCCAGCCTGGCTCAGCCTTTAAGCCACTGCTTTATGCCGTCGCCATGGAACAAGGCTTTACACCTGCCAGTATTATTATGGATACCCCCATTGTTTTTGATGCCAATAACGCAGACAACTTTTGGCGTCCTGAAAATTACAAAAATAAATTTGCAGGGCCTGTCACCCTACGTGATGCATTGGAGCATTCTCGCAATTTATCCGCCATCAAACTCCTACAAAATGTTGGCATACGAACCTTTACTGATAAATTACGTGATTTTCCTTTTAATCATGAGTTTCCAGCCCAGCTGGCGATTGCACTGGGAGCCACCGAAACGCCACTTGAGCAGCTTACCGAAGCCTACATCCCTTTGGCTAGCCAAGGAGAAAAATGGAAGCCCGTAAGCATCCAGCAAGTACAAGATCGCACAGGACGCACCCTACACCGCTCAGTCGCTGGGCATCGCTGCCAAGTATGCCATGTCGATCCTGTTCTATCCGCAGGCGATGGTATGCGGCCATCGGAACACATTCTGGATCCAAGCAGTGCTTTTTTAACGACCAATATGATGAAAGGTGTCATTGAGCGCGGCACGGGGCGGCGTGCGCGCGCTTTAAACCGCCCCGCCGCTGGTAAAACAGGCACCACGAACAAACAAGTTGATGCTTGGTTTATCGGTTATACACCGCAAATTTTAACGGGCGTGTGGACTGGCCGCGATACACCAACCCCCATGGGAAGACATGAAACAGGCTCTCGCGCTGCCCTGCCAACATGGCTTACCTCCATGCAAGCTTTTCATAAAGGTAACATAAAGGAAGATTTCACAGCGCCCGATAGTATTGAATGGGTTATGATTAATCGTAAAAATGGTAAGTTGGCGGGATCAGAAACCAAACATCCTTTTTTAGAGTCTTTCCGCAAAGGCACTGCCCCCACAGCGATTGATAACACTGATCTTGAGGCAAAGGATGGTATTGATGATTTATTTGATGATGAATTGTAAAAACCGCAAATCATCCCTTCGCCGCAGTATTTACTACCCTTGCCATGCGTACGGTCGATTGGCAAAGGATTCGTTGCGAACAAAAGAGCAAGCGAGGGCGCGGCAACATTTGTGAATAATGCGGTCTAAAACAAGGTAAGGAACGCGTTACTGACAAATGAATATACTGTCCCCGATTTCCGGATGCGATTTCAAAAGTGTCCAGTTGATTGCCAATCGAAAATATTAATATATACTACATGTGTGTACAACTGGAGGTGACATCATGGCAACTGCAAAAGTATTCAAAAATGGCAACTCACAGGCGGTCAGACTGCCCAAGGCTTATAGCTTTGATGTGGATGAGGTGGAAATTTTCCGGCGGGATGATGAAATTATTTTGAGAAAGAAACGATCTGATCTAAGTGAGGCATTTCAGATTCTTTCAGATATGCCCGCTGATTTTTTTACTGATGGACGAAGCGACCCGACACCGGAAGAGCGAGAATCTCTGTAGTGACTCAGCATTATCTTCTGGATACAAATATCTGTATATATATTGCCAAGCATCACCCATTGCAGGTGCGCAAGCGTTTTGAAGAGCTTCAAACTGGTGAAGTAGGCATGTCTTTTGTTACCCATGGTGAATTGATGTTTGGGGCAGAAAAAAGTCAATATCGACATCAAACCATCGAAAAACTGACCCGACTTATTGAGATCATTCCGGTTGTTTTTGCAGAACCTCAAATAGCAGAACATTATGGTGAAATACGCGCTATCCTTGAGCGATCAGGCAAGCCTATTGGTGCCAATGACTTATGGATTGCTGCACATGCACGTTCACTGGGCATGACTCTGGTAAGTAACAATATAAAGGAATTTGAGAGAGTACCCAAGCTCATGTTGGAAAACTGGTTATAGGTAGTTCTGTGGCTGCGGTATGTGTGAATCGGGGACAGTGTGAATCGGGGACAGTGTATTCTTTTCTTGAGTTGAATTCGTTTTTGGTTTAATCTTTTCAAGATGGCACGCATGGCAAGAGTGGTTGTACCGGGAGTTCCCCATCACGTAACACAACGCGGTGTTCGCAAGAATGATGTGTTCTTTTGTAAAGAAGACTATGAGCTATATATCAGCCTACTTTCAGAATTTTCTCAGAAGAGTGGCACAGAGATTTGGTCTTATTGCCTGATGACCAACCATATTCATTTGGTGATGGTTCCTAGCACAGTGGATGGGTTGCGCGCATCTCTTGGTGAAGCGCATCGCCGCTATACGCGTCACATCAATCAACGGGAACAATGTCGTGGTCACTTATGGCAGGAGCGATTTCATTCATTTCCTATGGATGAACATTACCTTCTTTCTGCAGTTCGCTACGTGGAACTAAATCCTGTACATGCAAATATGGTTGATTGTCCTGAAGATTATATTTGGAGTAGTGCCAGAGCCCATCTTGCAGGGCAGGATGATGCATTGGTTAAAGTTTCGCCAATGCTGGATCGGATCTCTGATTGGCAAGCTTATCTGGATAGTGATTTAGATGACGCGACCATGGCGACATTAAGAACACATACCCAAACAGGACGGCCATTGGGTGATGATTCTTTTGTGGATATGCTTGAGCTAAATGCTGGCAGGGTTTTACGCTCTCTAAAACAAGGTAGGAAACGCGTTACTGACAAATGAATATACTGTCCCCGATTTCCAAGCGAAAGCCCTGCTATAGTTCTTGTGTATGGTACGGAGTAGCAGTACCGTTTGCAAAGTGGATTGGTTTTGAGGTGATGTATGATTGAAACAACAGCAAATGAGTTTAGGCAGACGCTTAAGGCGAAGGTTGATGACTGTATTCAGAACCATGATGTACTTCGGGTGAAGCGGCGTAATGGTGGTGATTTTGTGGTGTTGGGTGAAGAAGACTGGCGAGCTGTTGAAGAGACGCTCTATCTCAATCAATTTGCAGGGCTAGTAAATTCTATTCACGAAGCTTCGGAAGAACCTTTATCTGAAGGTGTTGCGTTGGAGGATCTTGACCTTTGAGTTGGAAAGTCATTCTTTCAAAGCAGGCCGTTAAAGATTTGAAATCTATTAAGCAGGCAGGCCTGGCAGAAAAAACGCGTTCGTTATTGGAAGCTATTCAGGGTGATCCATTTGTTACGCCGCCACGATATGAAAGCCTTGTTGGGAATTTAAAAGGTTATTACTCACGTCGGATTAATATTAAACATCGGCTGGTTTATTCAGTTGATACAGATGTTCAAGCCATTCACGTATTACGTTGCTGGACCCATTATGAATAGTTTTTCTATTTATTATAAATCAGCAACTGAATATCCAAGCGAGGGAGTGTAAAATGATTCATGTCGGTATTGATCTGGGTACAACTTTTTCCATTGTCAGCCATGTCAATACGCAGGGTATGCCAGCACTTTTTCCTGATTACCATGATGCCAATGAATTTCGCACACCGAGCGTGGCGCATGATGGGCTGGATGGTACATTGATCGGTAGCGCGTTGGAAGAGTTGCTCGATGATGATCCGGGGCTGCCGATTGTCCGTTTTGTGAAATTGCAAATGGGCAGTAAAGAAACCGTGTACACTGATCATCAGGGTAGAGCTTGGGGGGCTGAAGCTATTTCAGCCTTGATTTTGCGCAAGATGATGAAAGATGTGGAAGCTTTTTCACCCGAGGAATAAGCTGGGTGATGCGATTATCTGCAAACAACCGCATCAGGCGGTGGCGTATGGTGCGGCAATTGTGGCAGATCAACGCTTTGGCAAGCAGGCTGGTGATGGTGGCGGTTTGGTACAGCAGGTCTGCTCCTATGATTTGGGGCTGCGTATTTTTGATAAACAGACCGGCCTACCCAGTGTGAAAGTCCTCATTAAGCGCAATTCACCACTACCCGCGACTTCAACGACCACCTTTCACACCACCCGCCCAGATCAGAGTCGTATGATTATTGAGGCAGTGCAAACAAAAGGTGATGAAGAGACAAGCCTTGGTTTCTTTGCCTTTGGCCCGATTGCGCACCCGCGCAAGAATTATCCCATCGAGATTAAAATAAGCTATGATAAGCAGGGGATTGTGATGATTCGTGCCCATGATGCTGAAACAGGCAAGCAGATGGAGCAGGTGATGGAAGGCGAAGGTCTGGAGAGCATGGCGCAACTGGCTGAGCAACGGGATTGGGTTCGACAGGCACGGATCAATGAATAATTTCGGGTATTTTTAACCACCTGATATAATTCGCATGTTTATTGATCGCTATATTATTCGTCAGCTTGAGAGCCAATTGCAAAAGTCGTGAGCGGCAATATGCTTATCCACTAGACTTTTGCAATTGGCTCTTGAGTTAAAACTATTTCAGGGGAAAGTGATTCTCCTGTTTGGTTCGAGGCAAACGGGTAAAACAACATTGTTGCAGCATATGCTGAAGGCGTTGAACAGAAAGGTTCTTTTTCTCAATGCGGATGAAGCAGATGTTCGCTCCATACTTTCTGAGGCAGCATCAACACGCTTGAAGAGAAGCGTTTGCTTCATCAGCGTATGTTGTTTGGTTATTATCTGGAAATAGTGGTACACCCAACAGATGCGCAGCAACGTCTGAAAGAACTCTCTGGTAGTTATCTGTATAAAGATCTTCTTATGTTGGAAGGCATCAAGAAGCCCATAGTGTTGGAGAAGTTGCTAAAAGCACTGGCTTTGCAGTTGGGTAATGAAGTTTCATATCCAAAATTGGCTAGGCTGGTGGGGGTTAATGGGAATTCAAGAGTGCCCGTTAGAAAGTGCCTTGTGTTAGCCCGCATTATTTCGTACACGTTCCTAAGCACCTTTTTTTGCGTGATAAAAAAAACTTGTGAAAGTAAATGCTTTCATTTTTGATACGCCATATGTCTGAGTTAGCATTTAAAACTAAAACCGCAAAACAGCGCCATCAACAGGTGTTAAAGGCTATTGATGCCATTGCCAGTAAAGATCAATTGGCATTTATAACCACCAAGCGGGTGTCCATTGAATCGGGCATATCCGATGGGGTTTTGTTTCGCATTTTCCCATCCAAAGAAAGCATGCTGGATGCTTGGTTAGACAGCCGTGGCGAACACCTGCGCAATATACTTAAAGCTGCCCCTATCGGTCATCAAAGCTTGCGCAAGCTGATTCAACGGATTTTGAATGATAGCACTGCATTAAGCTTTCTATATTGCCATCCCATGGACACACCTTACTTGCGCCAACAACTTGAACACTACCGCGCGCAATTCAGACGTTTTTTACACACACGCATTGAGCTGATGCATGACAGCACTTGGACACTGCCCGCTGATGCACTCACCGATCACCTTATTCAATCCATTTACCGTGCATGGGATCCTGAAAACCCTGAGCGTAACAAGCACAAGGAGCAACTGATGCAGCAATTACCATGGCAACAAGTATCAACATCGGATCATCTATTTCCAACTCAGGAGGTCATTCAGCGATTGGCACTCAATGATAGTGGTTTTGTGTTTGATCCAGAAAGTGGGCGAAGCTTCACCGCCAATGTTGTTGGTTTGTATGTGCTGCGTTTTTTACAATCACACGATAGCGCCGATGCTTTGTTTGAATCAATCGAAGCCGATTTTGATGTGAACCGTAGCGATGCCGAGCGTGATATCACTGAGTTTTCAGCACAATTACGTGAATTTCTGGCATGAGTACATCGACTAAAAAGCCGCTGACCATTGCCATTACGGGCATGAATGCTAAGCCCGATAATCCAGGCCCTGGTTTGCCTGTAGCACGCTGCCTGCGTTTGGCTTATGGCAATGATATTCGCATTATTGGTTTGGGTTATGATGTTTTGGATGCTGGTTTGTATTTGCAGGGGCTTTGCGATGTATCGTATTTATTGCCCTATCCATCGGCGGGTGAGCAGTTATTGATGGAGCGTATGCAGTTTATTCAGAGCACGGAGTCCATTGATATATTGATTCCATGCCTTGATGCTGAGTTATTGAGCTTTAGCCGTTTGCACCATGAATTTGAAGCCTTGGGTATTCGAATGCTGATTCCTGATGTGGCACAGTTGCGTGATCGCAATAAAGATCGGCTTGGTGAATTGGCACGCAATGCAGGCATTCGTTATCCCGAAACCAAAACCATTACCAGCGCCAACTTTTTTTATCAATGCCATGATGATGGCTGGAAGTATCCCATGGTGGTCAAGGGCATTTTTTATGATGCCACCGTCGTACACAGTGCCGATGAGGGCGCGCAGGCCTTTCGGCATATTGCTGCGAGCTGGGGTTATCCCGTCTTGGTGCAACGTTATGTCAAGGGGCATGAAGTCAATCTAACGGCGATTGGTGATGGTAAAGGGAATTTATTGGGTTCAGTTATGATGCGCAAACAAGCGGTCACCGATAAAGGTAAGGCTTGGTCGTGTGTGACGGTTGATAATCAACAGTTACAACACGATGCACAAAAACTAGCCCATGAATTACAATGGGCAGGGCCACTTGAGGTGGAGATGCTCAAGGAAGCTGATGGGAATTATTTGCTGATTGAAATTAACCCGCGCTTTCCCGCATGGATTTACCTCGCTGCCGAAGCTGGCTGCAATTTGCCCGAAGGACTGGTTAAGCTGATCCTCGACACACAGCCTGAATTTCAAAAAGCCAAGGTGGGCATGATGATGATTCGTTATGCCCAAGAAATAGTGATTGATTTGAATACCTTTGAATCCATGTCAATGCATGGGTGCTATGCCCCACAAGGCAAACATGGAGAACAACGATGAGTCAGAGCAAACAAAAGTGGAGTAAACCAAGCTTGACCCCGCACCGCATGGGTGCCATGAATAAATTCGGCAGTATTGGCCATAGTCAACATCAAGATAGCTTTGAAGGTGCTGCTATTGCCCCCTTACTTAAAGAATATGGTTCGCCATTATTTATTCTTTCTGAAAAACGCTTGCGCAACAATGTTCGCAAATTATTGCGCGCGTTTGAAACACGTTACCCATCGGTGACTTATAGCTGGTCGTATAAAACCAACTATCTGGGCGCAGTATGCAATACCTTCCACCAAGAAGGAGCATGGGCTGAAGTGGTATCGGCATTTGAATATGAAAAAGCCCGCTCGTTGGGTGTGCCAGCAAAACATATTCTTTTCAATGGGCCTCACAAACAACGTTTTATTCTGGAGCGCGTTGTGGCGGAAGGTGCACGCATTCATTTGGACAACCTTGATGAGCTTTATGTATTGGAAGATGTCGCCAAAGAAGCGGGCAAGCAGGTTGATGTCACCATGCGCCTGACTTTTGACACGGGTTACACCGAACCATGGAGTCGTTTTGGTTTTAATATCGAATCAGGCCAAGCCATGGATGCGGCACGAATCCTAGGTGATAGTGACTACCTAAACCTTGCAGGTCTGCATAGTCATTTGGGTACATTTGTATTGGATCCGCGTGCCTATGCGGCACAAATTCATATTATGTGTGGTTTTATGAATGAGGTGGAAACACGCACTGGCTGCCATATTGAGAGCATTGATATTGGTGGTGGTTTTGCTTCCATGAATTCATTGCAAGGCAGTTATTTGCCACCTGAGCAAGTTGTGCCAAGCATTGATCAGTATGCCGAAGCTATTTGCACGGCACTAAATGATGCCACGCGCGAACGCGATATGCAGGGCAAAGCGCGGCCTCGACTTATTTTGGAAAGTGGACGTGCGATGGTCGATGATGCCGAGATTTTGGTATCATCGGTTGTTGCCAATAAACGCATGCCTGATGGGCGGCGTTCGGTGGTGCTCGATGCTGGCGTGAATCTATTGTTCACGGGCTTTTGGTATAATCACCCGATCACGCCGACCCGCCCCTTGGATGGCGTGCCCGAAGATACGGTGCTATATGGTCCTTTATGCATGAATATTGATATTATGCGTCAGTCGGTGCTGTTGCCACCCATGAATATTGGTGATTCATTGGTCTTTGGGCAAGTGGGGGCATACAACAACACACAGTGGATGCAATTTATTGAATACCGCCCCAATATTGTGATGGTACATGAAGATAGTCAGGTCTCTGTCGTACGCCATGCCGAAGATTTGCAAGTGATGACGGCGCAAGAAGTGCTGCCAGAGCACCTATCTGGCATCAACAAACCGCAGGGCTAAAACTTGTCCATTCAGACATTGCAAAGCACAGGCCAAGGCGTTTTTCGCGCCTATGGCTCGATTCTTTTTGCCGAAAACCCTTGGGTTGGCGGCTTGTTTGTATTGGCAACCTTATGGTTTCCCAATACAGGTCTTGCGGGAATTTTGGCTGCCATGGTTGGTATTATTACCGCCAAATTGCTCAATTTTAGAGATTTGGAAAGCGGTTTGCATGTGTATAATAGCCTGCTGGTTGGGCTATCGCTGGGTGCTTATTATCAATTAAACATTCATCTTGCAGTGTTGATTGTATTGGGGGCGATATTGGCAGTGTTTGCCACCGTTGCCATGCGTGATGTGATGTGGCGGCTGGGGCGCATTCCTGTGTTAAGCTTACCTTTTGTGATTGTTGCCTTAACAGTAACTTTGGCAGCACACAGTTACGGCACGCTGGCACGTTATTTGGTGCCTTTGGCTCCCTATACTACCTTGATCAATCCGTGGGTGGATCAGTTTTTAACGGCTCTTGGCTCTGCTTTTTTCACGCCGCACCCTGTTGCTGGGTTATTATTATTTGTTGGCATCGTCATAACATCGCGTTATTTGGCATTCTTGGCAATCAGTGGTTTTGCCTGCGGTTTTGCTGCGTATAGCTTTCTTTCAGGGAGTCCGCATCCTGATTTGGTGGCATGGAATGGCTTTAATTTTATTCTTGTGGCTATGGCATTGGGCGGTATTTTCACTATCCCCAGTCGGCAAAGTTTTATATTGGCTATGGTTGGTGCAGTGATTGCAGCCTTGGTAACAGCTGCTTCAGAAACATTCATGCTGGTGTATGGTCTGCCTGTGATGGCTTTGCCCTTTTTGGCAACAACATTGATTGTTTTATTGGCACTAACACAACGTCCGCTATCACGTGGCCTGCAACTCACCCTTGAAACACCAGCATTACCTGAAAAAAGTATCGAAAATGTTCGTTTGGCAATCGCCCGTCATGGTGAATTTGGCAGTGTACCTATTCTGCCGCCTTTTTATGGTCAGTGGGATATTTATCAGGGATTTGATGGCGCACACACCCATCAAGCCCCGTGGCAATATGCATTGGACTTTTATATTGTCGATGCGGGAAAAAGCTTTCGTACCGATGGGCGCATATTGGAGGATTATTTCTGTTTTGGTCTTCCTGTTATTTCACCCGTCGCGGGTTTTGTCATCAAAACACTCGATAACCTGCCTGATAATCGCCCTGGTGACATTGATAGTGAAAACAATTGGGGCAATCATATTTTGATTCGCTTGCAGAATGGTTTGTATGTGCTTCTGGCACACCTTAAACAACACAGTATTGATGTGGATGTGGATGCCTATATTCATCCTGGCAAAGTGCTTGCAGCATGTGGCAGCTCTGGGCGTTCGCCGCAACCACACTTGCATATGCATGTACAATCAGGGGAAATACTTGGTAGCCCCACCCATCCTTTTCATTTAACCACTGTATTGCATCAAACAGCGAAACAAGATACGACGCAATTCAAGTTGTTTGTTCGCCCAGATGAAGGCGATAAAATATTGATGCCGAAAGTAGATGCCATTTTGGCACATGCCCTACAATTGAATGTGGGCAGTCAAATGTGTTATGAGGTGATTTGCCAAGGCGTAACGCAAACCCGCCAGCTGCATGTTAGCTTGAATCTCATGGGAGAATTACGTTTGAACTCGGATTCAGGCGCAAGTGCTGCGCTGAGTCATCAGGGCTCATTATTGGCCTTCTACGATCGAAACGACGTTGCCGATATTTTTCTTGATGCATGGCTTCTGGCTTTGGGCTTAAGCCCCCTCAATGAAGGGGATATGACATGGCAGGATCAACCATCCATGCAATATTTACCCATGACATGGCAGAAGCGTATGATCAGCCAATGTATTTACCCTATGGGTACAGGGATTGATAGTGATTATCAACGTCAGTGGCATGGGCAATACTGGCAACAAAAGGGTACGCATGTTCTAAACCTGCCTTGGCAGCAAGATGTTGTTTTTCAAAGTTTGGTGAACATCGAACCGCATTTGGCTTGTACGGATATTCAGCTACATAGTCCTGAGTTCACACTTACGGCGCGACTTTTGCAGCTTGGACAAAAAGCCGATGCGGGCATTCCCGCTTGGAATATTGAAACATCAACAAAGGAGAAATGATGAAAATAAATAATCGAATGATGATAACAGGGCTCTGTTTCGGGCTTCTAACACTACAACAATATGCTGTTGCGGCAGAAGGTGATTGGCAGCTAAATAGCAATGTGCAAGCACTCTATGGCAATTATAATGGTTCGATCAACCGCGATTCAATTATCAATGCAGGGGCAATGATTAGTGCTGACTACCTTGAAACTAGCGGCTTTTCATTGGGGGCGAACTACACCAAATTAAAATTCAATGTTGGAAGCACCTTAAACCAACAGGCTGTGTATGGCAGTATCCATTACAATGCCTATTTCGATGCGCTTCCAGGCCCTTTGACACTGCGTTTGGATGGCCATGGCATCAACAACAACGATACAACAGGCAATACTGATAATGTGAGTGTCATCGCTTCTCAAATTTCATTTCTAAACTATGCCAAAACATTTTATGCCGATTTTGGCTATGCCCGTTCAAACTACCAAAACAATCTTTATGTGGATCAATTCACGCCGACACTGGGATTCGGGTTGAATGATGGCTCTGATTGGCTGCAAGCACGTGGCTATTTTATCAAGCCATCGAATCGTTTACGTGCTCAAAATAAAAGCAATACATCGGCAATTGAGCTTAAGTGGACACACTGGCTTGCACCTGATGTATGGCTTGGTTTGGAACAAATTCAACTTTCAGGCCTAGCTGGCGAACGTATTTATGCCGTTGATGGTGATGCGGCAGCTGTTTATAACCTTGCCGATATTCAGCAAGGCTCTGCAAATCTGTCATTGCAATGGCGTTTATCAAAATTCATGCATGTCATGTTGCTTGCTGGTAATGAACGCTATCTCGATAATACGATTGGCGATACGTATGATAGCCGTATGATTTATATCAATCTTTCAGGTCAATGGTAAGGGGTTACAATATGATGGTGAAATATTTCGCAACGTTTCTTGTATTGCTTGCATTTGCAATACCCGCTTCGGCTAAAACGCTCAATGATACTTGGATGTCATCCTACACACTGGAAGCCAATGGCGAATATGAAAAAGCAGCAGCCGTGATTCAGCCTTATCTTGATAGTGGCGAGCTGAGTGAGTTTGCGACACTGCGCTATGCATGGCTGAACTATCTGCAAGGAAATTTTAACGATGCTGTACGATCCTATAAACAAGCCATGGCACAAAACAAGCGCTCAATTGATGCCAAATTGGGTATTACATTGCCGTTGATGGCGCAGCAGCGTTGGCGTGAAAGCATGCGATACCTCAAACAAACTCTGGCAGAAGCGCCGCTAAACTACACGGCTCATACACGCCTTATGGTCTGTGAAGAAGGATTAAGGCAGTGGGAAACACTGGAGAAACATGCCAGCACAGTAAGCGCATACTATCCAACAGATGCAACGGCATTGGTTTACCTTGCCCGATCTTATGCATGGCAAGGTAAAGATCTCTTGGCAAAAAGCGTTTATCGCAAAGTCCTTGTTCGTATCCCTGCCCATGTGGAAGCCTTACAGTTTATCAAAAATAACCCCTGACAAAGACCACCACAAAACTATAACCATTAGCCCGCATTATTCATGAATCGCCGTAATGATCGCGCCGAAGCTTTGTTTGCAACGAATTTTTTACCATGAGTGCCGTAGCCATGCATACGGTCGATTGGCAAAGGATTCGTTGCGGACAAATGTTAACGAACAACAAAGGAGCAAGCGAGGGCGCGGCAGCATTTGTGAATAATGCGGGTTAGGAGCGTGCACGAAATAACTTGAGCACTTTCAATACCTCAGTATAAGCAATGCGCTCTTGCTCCAATCGCAAGCCTTCGCCCAAATGGTTAAAACGTAACATATCCTACATATCTCTTTCTTCTTCACTTAGGCGGCTCAAGTCTTTATTTTCTTGTTTTGGCTCTTTCCCCCAAGCATGTTCATGGTCTATAAAGGTGTTTTTATCCATTAGAAATGAACTGACATGTGGAAAAGTGCAACGTAATTGATCTAAAATAGCAAAACCATGCGTATCCAAATCCCCCCAATAATACCATGAACACATCGCCAACCATTTCACCTGTTTCAAAGCTTCAAAGCCATAACCCGAACCAAAAATAAGCAGTGCATTGGACATATCTGGAAAAGATAAATAATTGACTTCATTTTCAACCACGAACACGGTTTTAATCTGCGCTTGCACATCGCTGTGGATACATGCCAAAGCCTTGGCCTCCAGCATCACATCTTGATGCCCCTGACAAGGCAGTAATGTAATATTGGCAGCCAATGGGCGTACCCTGAGCATCAATGGCTTATCCAAAAAACCATAACGTCGAGCAAAGCCTGCGACACCTGAAAAATCATCATCAATGGCAAACACGGGTAACATTAAATCAAACAATGCCGCCAACACCTTTTTATGTTGCTCAATAAACTTGCTATCGACCCCTACTACATCCACTTGCCGCAAATAGATTTTAGGTTGGGGATTGGCCTGCATCCAAACACATAAATCCAATATTTTTTGCCATTGATCCGATAGCTCCAACACTTTCATCGGATGCTTAAATACCCAAGCCTGCAAGCTATCCGCATAGTTCCCTGTTTTTCTGTACAAATGATAAAAGGTCTTTAACAGTTGCGTCTTAGCTATCAGTTTTGCGGCTTGTTGCGGGCTATGCAATAGCACATGACAGGGCAATTGCTGTTGCCCCAAAGCCCTATGATTGATCTCTTTATATTCGAGTTGTAGCTGCTTTTTTTGGGCATAAGCTCGCATCAGCTTAACCCAATCCTGCATACTGGCGAAATCATCCAACATCACTTTTGCTGAAGGCTGGCGCAGCGGCATGACAAACGGAAAATCCCCTGTATCCCTGACCGAAGCACGACAGATATCACCCCGCAACCAGCGGCGTTCAAGCTGATCCTTTATATCATTGGGACTTGTCCATTTCACACTACTGTTTCACGCTGACGCTTTTCTTCACGATAGGTTTCAATGCTTAAGTTACGCAGCTTCGAGCTTGTGCCACCCTCATTGCTCACATAACCCACATGCTGCACATGGGGTTCAATGATGTGGATTTTTTGCAATGGTGTCACAATAAGCAATTGCAGATTCAGTTGCGCAAATAATTTCAAACCATACTCGGCCGATTCATCCGAACCTCGCCCGAATGCTTCGTCAATCACCACAAAACGGAATGAGCGCGAACGCACTGCATTCCATTCCAAGCCAAATTGATAAGCCAGACTTGCCGCCAAAATGGTGTATGCCAACTTCTCTTTTTGACCGCCCGACTTACCTCCCGAATCAGCATAATGTTCATATTCTTCATCATCTTCACGCCAACGCTCAGATGCCGCAAAGCGAAACCAGTTGCGTACATCCGAAACCTTACGCTGCCAACGCAAGTCTGCATCGGCTTCACCCTCACGACCACGAAAGCGAGCAATAATCTTTTGCACCTGCAAAAACTTCTTTTCAGAATACTGCTCATCTTCAGAGCCTGTCACACTGCCCTCTGTACAAGCTTTTAAATCCTGCTGAAACGTTTGTATTTCAGCATCGGCGGCAGGCTGCGCCAACAAGGTAATATATCGCCCTTCGACATAATCGATATGGGTCAATGATGCATTGATACGCTCAATGCGCTCCTTGATCGTTTCTCGCTCACGCAACAACTGGCTTTGAAAATTCGCAATCTCACGAATGGTGTTTTCATTCAACATTTCTTTAAAACGCGCCTCAAAATTCGGCAAGCCATCAGCATGCAAGCTTTCAAGCATCTTCTCATACTCATGTGCGGCGCGTAAATTAGCATCCACCTCCTGCGTTTCCAAGGGATACATTTCTTTAAAATGCGCCATTTCTTGAATAATATGCGCATATAAACGCGATAATTTTCCATCCAAGCTTTGCATTCGCTTATTCAATTCGCCGCGCAATGCCTGCTCTTGGCTCTCGCAAAACGCCACCTGCTGTGGCGCATCCTTACCCAACACAGCATCCGCCAATTCCTTCAATACTGCCTGATAAGCTTGCCAAGCCTCGCCTTCTTCTAGCAGCAAGGTTTGCAAATTTGCATGCATACTTTGAGCATCGGTGCGCTTTTGGTCAGTTTTGGAACATTCATCGCGGCGTTTTAATAGCAATGCTTCATCTTTTTCCAATTGCGACAATACTTTATCACGCTGCTCTGCCAACAAACGCAGTTGATCCGATGCCGCTTCCAAGGCACTTTTCTCTGCGCTTAATTGCTCAACTTCCACGGCCAATGGCCGCCAGTTAACATCTTGGAAATCTGGATAGGCTTTGAGTTGATTTAATAATGATAAGCGCAACTGCTTTGATTTTAATGCCTTTTGTAAACCAGCAATACGATCACCAAGCGCTACTAATACCTGTTGTTGCCGATCAGCCTCAACTTCCAAAGCGGCGATTTTCTCCGCATTGCTCCAACCCAAAACAAAGCGTCGCTTATCATCAATACGATGCCGATCATCTTTTTCATGACGGCCACCTTTGGCTTTGATTTGTCCTGCCATGGTAATCGCCCGCGTTTCTCTACGAAAGCTTTCTAAATCCTGACAACAGGCATAATCAAAGCGCTTTGCCAACTCTTGCTGCAACCAAGTATAAAATGCCGAATCTGGCTTAACTTCTAACTTATGCGCCAATGATGTGGCATGTTGCGGGCTGTGTTGCTGACCATGTTCAGACAGCCGTTCGCGTACCCGATAAAAAACCAAGCGCCCTTGCAGGTGATGCTCATTCACCCATGCCATCACCTTGCTATAATACGCATCGGCAACCAACATCGATAAAGCAAAGCCATGCAATAAACGCTCCGCCGCGCCTTGCCAGTCACGCTCGTCTTCACGCACCTGAATCAATTCGCCCGCAAAAGGCATAGCCTCTTCAGCCAAGCCAAGATCTGCGCATAGGCGTTGGCGAATTTTGATTTGATGTTCATGAATATTACTTTTACGACTTTTCAAGCCTTTTAACTCAAGCTGTAAGGAATCATATTCACGCTTGCCTGCTGCCAAATCCACACCCAGCTCATTCATATCATTTTGCGTTTGCGCTTCTTCATCTGCAAGGCTTTGCAACAACGCCAAACAACTGTCTCGCTGCTGCAAAAAAGCCTCAACATCCTTCACCGCTGGCAATTCAAGATGCGCAATAATCTCGTCGTAACGTTGCGCACGTTGCAAACATCGTGTCTTTTCCTGCTCTTTTTCATCTATTTTCTGTTCTAATACGGCAATACGGTCGCCACCTTGATCGGCTATAGCACGTTCCAATTCTCGCTCTTGTTGCTGCTCTGACTTCACCTTTTCATTCAGTTCTGATACCTGAAATTGTAAGCGTTCTAGTTCGCCATCAAGCTTGACCATCCGCCCTGCCAATAAATCTGATTTGATATTGCCCATATATGCTCTTAGTGCTTGGCGCGCCTGCTCCCAAGCTAATTTTTCACGGTCAAGCACAGCATGTTGCTGGCATTTCTCAACCAGAGGCGTGAGTAAACCCATCTGTTTTTTGGCCGTAAGCACAGCTTTGTGCGCCCTATCCAAATCATCGAAGTGGGCAATCAACGCATCAATGCGCGACTGCACATCAAAGGCCTCCAGCATATGGCCTCGTACAAATTCCGTTAAATTACCAATGGATTTCATCGAAACCGTCTGATGAAACAATTCCAGTGCTTGCTCGTTTTCAATGCCAAAACGGCGGCGAAAAAATGCACCATAAGCAGGAAACGCATCAAACAAATTTACCTGCTGCTTTTTCAAGCGTTTACGCAAGGCGGCCATCTCCGTACCAAAGCCGCCAAAATGCTCTTGAATCGTTCGTGCTTCATCAGCGACCGCATAAAAGCGTTCGGGCTGACCTTGTGGCTGGCGAAACCAAAATACTTGCGCCAAAGTCACTGTTTGATCATAACCTTCATTGTAAAACTCACCCAAAATCACACTATAACTACCATGTTTGCGTAATGCGACGGGCTTTGCGGTGCCCACTGATTCACTTTGTTCCGATTTATAAAAGCCCAACACATACGAGCGCAAGTCACGCTCTTTTGCCGTTGCACCTGCGGCTTTATTGTAGGCAACGCGGTGTGCAGGCACCAATAATGTCGTGACAGCATCCACCAATGTTGATTTTCCCGAACCTATATCACCCGTCAGCAAGACATTTTTGCCATCTATATCAAAGGACCATACTTTTTGATCAAATGTTCCCCAGTTCAACACTTCCAAACGTTTGAGGCGAAAGCCTGTAAGCGAGTCATCTTTTACAAAATCTAGCGTTAACCCTTGATTCATGCCGCACCTACTTTGGGCTGTAGCAACTGTTTATATTCAGCCAAACGCAGATCAAATTCAGCCAACCACTGCGCATCCACAAAAGATTTAATAATGCGATGTAATTCAAACATCTTTTCACTGCCTTTAAGCGCCCTTGCAAAACCCATTTTAACTGTTTGATTGATATAGCCATCCACCTGATCAATCAGGCGAACCTCATTGCTACCCTCTGGCAAAAAGACGCGAATCATCTCCACGATTTCATCGCGCGACACCATCACCCGCGCTTCACCACCTGACGCATCCGATTCCGCCATGCGTTCACGCAGCAATGCCAATAACAGGCTTACATGAAACGATAGCTGCCGCCGAGCAATCAAGCGTGGGATTTTGTCCTCCTCACCACTTTGCTCACTCGCTCGTAAAAAGGCATAACCTTCGGCTTCATCCAAAATCAAGCTTAAACCCAAAACTTCCACATATTCCGAAACTGCCAACTGCATATTCAATAGCAGCTGCCATAGCTTTGAATCATTCTCGCGATCCACCATACCTTTGCACAAAGCTACGACCACGGCTGATAATTTTGGGTCACGCTGAGCAGCCTCTTGTTGTGTTTCATTATGCATTCGATGATCTCACTGTTTCAAATTGCTGAATAAAACTATCCAAACCATGTTGTTCTTTGACCTCATCATGCGGAATCAGTACATACTTCCATACTTTTCCATCATGATTTTTTAGATATACACTCGCATTGGCGCACCACTTCACGCCAGCCTTGGATTTTTCGCTGACTTCTTCGTTCCAAGAGCCATCTTCGTTGCGATGTTGCGTACTTTTGGTTTCTACCATCAATATCGTATCATCGGTTTCCACTACAAAATCAGGCACATATTCAGGGTGGTCAATGCCCTTTTTATAATACATCTTAAATTGACCTTTGGCAGGCTTAAACCATTTGATGGCATCCCGTTCCAGGATAATCGCAAAGCGGCGTTCGGTATCCGAATCAAACTTCTGCATGGGGTACAAGCATTTGTTGAAGTGTCCAAAAAGCATCTGTTTAATCTTGCCAACTTCTTTCACCGTATCACGATAAGGGTACACATCCTGCCCTTGTGCCGTGGTGTAGGCGCAATCCTTTAATGGTGTGAATCCACTGCGAACTTCTACCTCATATTCCGTCGCGTCTTCATAAAAATGCTGATTCATTTGTGCATGAATAACCTTGGCAATGGCCTCACTTTGATTTTGCAGCACGTTCTCAACATCTTTATCATCGCTTAAATAGGATTGC
>JAUZQT010000109.1 GCA_030950825.1 Mariprofundaceae bacterium
GACGCTTTTATTCGCTTAATTTTTCTGTGGCTCTTACTACTTTCCCCAGCGATTGCATAAGCTCTTGCTGTGCATCTCTTGTTTTGCTACTTGATCGAACGCGATAAAACTGCACATCTATGCGAAAGCTACAAGAACCCACATCCTCGAATGTTTGAATCGGGGATCCTCTACAAACACGACTTCTTCTAATGGATTCCCAATACAAGCCCTTGGGAATGACGAAAAAGAAGCGAGTGCACCCATGTCGTCAGTTCACACCGTCATCCTTCGACAAACTCAGCACCCTGCTTACTGAGCTTGTCGAAGTACGAGGATCCATTGATAAACACGCCAATTTTATAATGGATTCCCAATACAGTTGGGTTGCTGAGCTTGTCGAAGCAGGGATGACGTTTTTTAGAGCCAAGTTGGCATCTTGTGCGTATGCTCAATAGTGACGCTTTTATTCGCTTAATTTTTCTGTGGCTCTTACTACTTTCCCCAGCGATTGCATAAGCTCTTGCTGTGCATCTCTTGTTTTGCTACTTGATCGAACGCGATAATACTGCCCATCTTTGCGTAAGCTCCAAGCACCCACATTATCTGCCAAATAAAGGCGAAGGCCCATTTTTAAAACATCCCTCGCCTGTTTTTTATCCCGAATAGGAAAGCAGGTTTCCACACGCCGTAAAAGGTTTCGGTTCATCCAATCCGCACTGGAGCAAAGAACCTCGCTTTCACCGCCGTTATGAAAGTAAAATACCCGTGTGTGCTCCAAAAAACGTCCAAGCACAGAACGGACACGAATATTTTCTGAAACACCCTTGATACCAGGGCGCAAACAACAAATTCCCCGTACAATCAAATCAATTTTCACGCCAGCCTGTGATGCCTCATAAAGCGCCTGAATAACTTTGGGCTCTTCCAGGCCATTCATCTTGGCGATAATACGCGCTGTATTGCCTGCCCTAGCGTTGGCTGCCTCAAAGTGAATGCGTTCAATAATGCCGCTATGCAAAGAAAAAGGCGCTTGCAGCATGGTTTTTAGCTTGGAGAGCCGCCCCATGCCGGTCAGCTGCTGAAAGACACGGTGTACATCCTCAGTCATATCAGTGTCACAGGTCAATAGACCAATATCGGTATAAAAACGGGTGGTAATAGTATGGTAGTTGCCTGTACCCAAGTGCACATAGCGGCGCATATGTCGTCCTTCACGGCGAACAATCAACATCATTTTACAATGTGTTTTATATCCAACAACACCATAGACAACTTGCACGCCCGCATCGGAAAGGCGCGTTGCCAAAGCAATATTATCCTCTTCATTAAAACGCGCACGCAGCTCAATCACAGCCACCACTTCCTTGTTGGCGCGAGCCGCCTTCATCAAGGCATCCACAATGGGGGAATCGGGTACGGCTCTGTAAAGCGTTTGTTTGATGGCCAAGACATTCGGATCAGATGCCGCCTGCTTGAGCAGTTCCACAACCAAATCAAAGCGTTGGAAAGGGTGGTGAAGCAAGACATTACCAGCACGGATGATTTTAAATAAATCATTATCATCTTTTTTAAACTCTGCGGGTATGCCTGGCTCAAAGGCTGGGAATTTCAGATCTGGCCGGTCAACCTCATCACAAACCAAGGCCATGCGATACAGATTCACTGGCCCCGCTACTCTATATAAATCAAGCTCTTGAATGCCGAACTGTTGCAGCAAATAATCACTTAATTCTTTGGGGCAATGATTCGACACTTCCAAGCGTACAGCTTGCCCAAAACGGCGTTCAAGAAGCTCGCCAGCAATGGCCTGTTTTAAATCTCCCAGCTCGTCATCAACATCCATTTCACTGTTACGGGTAATGCGAAATTGGTGGCAAAATTTTATTTTCATGCCTGGAAACAAATCACCAACATGGGCGTGAATAATGGATGAGAGAAAGACATAGCTGTGTTCCGCTGTCGCAATATCATCGGGCAAGCGAATCATGCGCGGTAAAGAACGCGGAGCCTGAACAATCGCATAGCATGATTCGCGGCCAAAGGCATCTTTCCCTTCTAAAGCAATCATAAAATTTAGGATTTTACTGAGCAAATGTGGGAACGGATGGGCTGGATCAAGTCCAATAGGGGTCAGGAGCGGTAAAAGTTCGCGTTTAAAAAACTTATGAATCCAACTTTGCTGTTCTTCAGTCCATTCCGCGCGGTGTGGAAAATGCAGCCCTTCTTGGCGCATCGCAGGAAGCAAAGCATTGTTTAGCGTGTCATATTGTTGCTGTACAATATCACTCACCTGCTCGCGGATACGCGATAAAATGTCACTGGCTGTCAGGCCATCTGCGCCAACACGCAACGAACCAATGGCCATTTTTTGTTTTTGAATGGCCACGCGCACTTCAAAAAACTCGTCCATATTGGAGGTGCAAATACACAAAAAATGCAAGCGTTCGAGCAAAGGAACGTCTTCATCCATCGCCATGGCAAGAACACGGCGATTAAACGCCAGCATGCTTAAATCTCTATTGATGTAGAGGTCTGGATGATCCAGTGTGATCGACGATTCAGTATTCAAAATGATAACTCATTGCTAGGAGGCTGTATTATCCCTCTCCTGCAAGAATTTTAGCGGCTGCTTTATGATCAACATGGCGGATATCATGGCCATGTTCCATATAAATAACCATCTCAGCAATATTGGTTGCGTGTGCAGAAATACGTTCAAGATGTTTGGCAATATCGGTAAGGATGATCGAGCCACTGATGCTGCGTGGATCTTCCATCATATAAGTCAATAATTCTCGGTACATACGTTTGTACAAGGCATCGATTTTCACATCTTTCTGAATTACTTTCATGGCAAGCTCTGTGTCACCACGTGAAAAAGCATCCAAAGAACGCTGCACTTGTTTTTGAACCTTTTCACCCATGGTGTCCAAGTTTGAAAAATTTCTTGGCGGCGATTCTTCGGATTGAATCATGCCTTTGGCAATGCTTGCAGCCAAATCGCCCATACGCTCAAGATCCGTCACCACCTTGATGATAGCCAGAATAAAACGCAAATCACCTGCCGCTGGTTGGCGACGCACCAAAATATCACGGGTCATCTCATCGCATTGTACTTCCAAGGCATTCACAGCTCGATCACGCTCAATCGTTCTGATCGCAAGCTTCTCATCCTGCTCCAACATACAAGTCACAGCATCGCCAATCGCTTGCTCAACAAGCCCACCCATAGAAAGCACATGCTCTTTAAGCTGTATCATTTCTTCATCAAAACGTTTCATCGTATGCTGCATAAATTCTCCTTCATGCCAACTGCGTCGCGCAGTGTATGTTAACCACACAAGCAGTATGTGATATATTACCCAAAACGACCTGTAATATAATCCTCGGTTTGTTGCTCTTTAGGCTTGGTGAATATATCTCGCGTTTCACCAAACTCAATCAATTTACCCATATAAAAGAAGGCCGTATTATCAGATACTCGCGCCGCCTGCTGCATGCTGTGCGTCACAATAATAATGGTAAATTCTTTTTTTAGTTCATCAATCAATTCTTCAATCTTGGCCGTGGCGATGGGATCAAGAGCTGAACAAGGCTCATCCATAAGGATGATTTCAGGTTTCACTGCAATGGTTCGCGCAATGCACAAGCGTTGTTGCTGCCCGCCCGACAAGGCTGTACCTGGCTCTTGTAGCTTGTCTTTTACTTCTTTCCACAAGCCGGCACGCGTTAAGGATTTTTCGATCAACTCATCCATTTTTGGACCATCGCTCATAATGCCATGAATGCGTGGGGCATAGGCAATATTTTCATAGATAGTTTTGGTGAAAGGATTGGGTTTTTGAAACACCATGCCGACACGAGCGCGAAGTTGCACCACATCAATATCGGCATCATAAATATTTTTATCATCAAGCAGAATATCGCCTTCAATGCGGCAGTGAGGGATGCGGTCATTCATACGATTCAAGCAGCGTAATAATGTTGATTTACCACAACCAGAAGGCCCAATAAATGATGTTACCTTATTATGGGCAATCTCCAGATCAACATCATGCAGTGCTTGAGCATCTTTGTACCAAAGCTTTAGGTTGCGAATAGAAATGTTTTTAGAAGAAGTCATCGTGTTACCCTTACCATGTTTTTTGTGTGCGGTTGCGTAGCCAAACTGCCAAAGCATTGAGGGAAAGTAATACGGTTAGTAAAACAATGATACCCGCAGCAGTACGCTCTTCAAAGGCACGAATAGATTCCGATGACCATGTGTAAATTTGAGCTGGAAGCACCGTGGTAGCATCAAAAATACCGCTTGGAGCCTCAGGAATATAGGCCATCATGCCAACAATCAACAGAGGAGCCGTTTCACCCATAGCTTGCGCAAGTCCGATAATACTACCTGTTAAAATACCAGGAAATGCCAGTGGTAAGACATGGTGCCAGACAGTTTGTAAATTCGATGCGCCCAAAGCATAAGCGGCATCGCGAATACTGTCTGGAATAGAGCGCAAAGCAGCACGTGTGGTGATGATAATCACAGGCAAGGTCATCAGCGCCAGTGTCAGGCCTCCTGCAAGCGCCGATGATCGCGGCACACCAACGATATTGATAAAAACAGCCAGACCCAGCAGCCCATAGAGAATGGATGGAATGGCGGCAAGGTTGTTAATATTGACTTCAATAGTTTGGGTGAAACGATTATCAGGGGCAAATTCTTCCAGATAAATCGCCGTCATCACACCAATAGGCACGGATACCGCCATGGTAATCAGTAGGGTTAATATTGAGCCAATTGCAGCCGCCAATACCCCCGCTGTTTCAGCCATTTTTTGAATCACCATGAGTAAAAAACTGCTTGTTAAAGCGCAGTT
>JAUZQT010000011.1 GCA_030950825.1 Mariprofundaceae bacterium
AACAACATGTAGATTCAGCCCTTCGGCGCGATCAGCATCCCACAAGCCTTTCACCGCCTCCGACCAGTCAGGAATTTTCTGGATTTCGTCGAAAACCAAAATGTGTCCGTCTTCAGATTGTCGTGCCGCATTGCGCGCTCGTTGCCATTTTTCAACCAGCCATGCGGTATCACGCAGGCCAGTGCTCTGATCGTAGCTGTTACTGGTGGTAATTGTATATCTAGAATCTTGTTTTTCGTCTGGTCGATCTACTGGCACAAAGTGATAGTGATCAGGCCTAAATTCAGACAGGGCATCGCGAACAATAGTGGTTTTCCCTACTTGGCGTGGGCCGGAAATAAATAACAGAAGTCTAAGAGGCTCTTTAAGCCGACTTAGGAGAAGGGGAACTTCCTTACGTTGATATGTTCCATTGGCCATAGTTACACTCTTGAGTTAATTTACTCAGGAAGGTAATGCAACATGTTAAAGATTGCAAGGCATCCCTCACCAGTAAAAGAAGTCTACTTTTCGTAGGTGGTTTAAATTTGTTGAGCAGCTTGATTGTTGCCCTTGGTTTAATCCCAATTTAGTTTTTTAAACTGCAAGTGCAGGAAATAGTTTTTTAAGTTCCTTGGACATGATTTCAATGGGAAAGTTGACCGCAGTCGTTTTGAATGCTTCAATACAGCCATGAGTAGTAGTGAAAATCAATGTCAATTTGAAGAACGCATTGCCTTGTTGGGTGAGCACCTGACAACGATTGGTGGTAAACTTGAAAAAGTAACCGCTGAGAATCGCCGATTACGTGAGATTACACGCTTGGCAGAGCAAGAGCTACGCAAACGTCGAGACCAAATTCAACAACTTGAACAAGAATTAAATCAAGAGCACGACAAACGTCAAGAAGCGCAGCATCGTGTTGAGCATGCGGTTGAGAGGTTGGATCAAATTATGGCTGAACCCAGTTCGGAGTCAACATGAGTCACAAGGTTGAAGTCAATTTGATGGGTAAGGCGTTTTCTATTCGAACCGATGATCAGCCAGAAGCGGTGGAGGCTGCAGCAAATTTGGTGCAGGAGCATGTTGATGAGCTGCGGGAGCTTGGTTCAACGGTAGGAAGTGATCGTCTTATTACTTTGGCGGCTATGAACTTGGCCGGTGAATTGCTGAGGAAAGGCGAAACGCAGGTTCAAAACTTGGATGCTATTCTATTTGCGCTTGACGAAGTTGTAGCGCAAGCAGAGGGTATAGCTAAAGTGCCCCTGCGCTGAGCGAGTGACCTTATGTTGCCTGAGCCGATGCATGTCAAATGGGAGCTTTGCTACACTGATTGTGCGCGTCCCACTTGATTGGGATACCTAACATCAGCGTGCTGCGCCCACCTCGTGTTCGAGGGTTCGACGACTTGCCGTCATTACGTCAGTGCGGGGGTTCTTTTTTTATTATTTTGAGTTATCCTGAATGCACCGTAACTATTCAGCCGCCACTTCTTGATCCAACGCCGTCGTTGAAAAATAAGCATGAAAAGCAATAAACAACAGTTGCGTAAGCAATGTTTAACGCGTCGTCAGAGTTTATCTAAAAAACAACAACAAGCTTTTTCTGCAGTGATTTTTAACATATTACAGCGCTACCTTGACCAGCATTATGCCCAAGGCGTTCAAATATTATGTTATCGCTCACTTTCCGATGAAGTGGATACAACAGCAATGTTTCAAATGCGCTCCAATGATCAATATTACGCGCCCGTAACGCAAAAAAATACAGCTATGCACTGGCTAAGCTGTGATGCGAAGACTGTTTGGAAGACTGGTGCTTTGAATGTTTTGGAGCCTATAGGCGGGCAATGCTGGCAAGCAGGCACCATACCTTCTATTGTGCTGTGCCCTGTAGTGGGTTTTGATGCAGCGGGCAGTCGAATTGGCATGGGGAAGGGCTGTTTTGATCGTTGGTTGGCGCAAAATAAACAGTATTTTGATAGCGTGATTGGCCTTGCTTTTGATTGTCAACGATGCCCTGAAATTGCCGTTGAAGCACATGATGTACCACTTGATGCAGTCATAACCGAAGAAGGATGGATGAAATGTCCGAACACATAAATATACTGATTATTGGCGATGTTCTTGGTAAGGCTGGACGCAAGGCCTTGCGTGATCATTTACCCAGATTGGTTGATCAGCATACGGTGGACTTTGTGGTTGCCAATGGTGAAAATCTGGCGGCTGGTTTTGGCACTACACGCAAAGTTGCAGATGAAGTGTTTGATTCAGGCGTGCATGTATTGACCAATGGCAACCACTGCTGGGATCAGCGAGTTTTTCTTAAAACGATTGAGGAAGATGATCGCTTTATTAGGCCGATGAACTTTTCACCATCAGCGCCAGGTCAAGGTTGGACAATTCAGGAAACGGCTGTTGGTCATCCCGTGGCCGTGATTAATACAATTGGACAAGTGTTTATGAGCGGCACTTGGGATTGTCCGTTTGCTGCCGCAGATCAAGCTTTGTCGGAGATTCCGTCCGACGTTAAAGTGATTTTGATGGATATGCATGCAGAAACAAGCAGTGAAAAAATGGGTATGGGGTGGCATTTGGATGGGCGTGTTTCCTTTGTTTATGGAACACATACCCATATTCCGACCTGTGATGAAATTATTCACAGCAGTGGCACTGCCTATCAAACGGATGTTGGCATGACTGGCTCTTACCAATCCATTATCGGAATGAAGAAAGAAGGTGCGCTATATCGTATGATTACACGTCTTCCACAGCGTTTTGAAGCGGTGGAACGTGGAGGAACGCTTTTTGCAACATTATTGAAAATAAGTGTGCTGACGGGTAAAACCAGTCATATTGAGCGAATTAAAGTAGAACCAAGCACCTGATATTCTTTAAATTTTAAGGGAAAACCATTGTATGTGAGGCTTTATACAGCATAATGCGCGGCTCCCACGATAAAGTGGGTTCATGAATATGAAATAAATGAGCTGAAAAGGCTTTCTCAATCTGTGTGAATGTTTCATCTCACAAGCTGTGAAAGTTTATCAGCGTTCGAATAGGGCTATTGATGCCCTCTAGGGTGTTAAGATGTCTTCTGAAGGAAATATAAAAGAACTAAAGTTCTCTGATTTGGGTTTGTCCGATGATATAATGAAAGGTTTGAATGATACGGGGTACGAATCCCCCACGCCCATTCAGGCTGAAATTATTCCATATGTATTGGATAACCGTGATGTTCTGGGTCAAGCCCAGACAGGTACGGGTAAAACAGCTGCTTTTGCGCTGCCTGTTTTGTCAAAAATTGATGTGAGCTTGCGTGATCCGCAGGTCTTGGTGCTTGCGCCGACACGTGAGCTAGCCATTCAGGTAGCTGAAGCGTTTCAGAAATATGGCAATCATATTAAAGGTTTTCATGTCTTGCCGATTTATGGTGGACAAAGTTATGACACACAATTGCGTCAATTAAAGCGTGGTGTGCATGTGGTTGTTGGTACACCTGGGCGTGTGATGGATCATATGCGTCGTAAGACCTTAAAACTGGGTGGTTTGAAGACGCTTATCCTTGATGAAGCCGATGAAATGTTGCGTATGGGCTTTATTGATGATGTTGAATGGATTTTGGAACAAACACCCGATAAGCGCCAAATTGCATTGTTTTCAGCGACCATGCCAGATGCTATTCGCAAGATTACCAAGCGGTACTTGAAAAACCCTGAACATGTGACAATTAAAAATAAAACCAGTACCGTATCGACGATTCGTCAGCGTTATTGGTCTGTCAGTGGACGTCATAAAATGGATGCGTTGACCCGTATTCTTGAAGCTGAAACCTTTGACGGCATCATTATTTTTGTGCGCACCCGTGGCGCAACAGTAGAGGTGGCCGAGAAGCTTGAGGCGCGTGGATTTGGTGCCGCAGCGCTCAATGGTGAAATCCCGCAGAAGCAACGTGAACAAATTGTAAGCCGTTTGAAAAAAGGGCACTTGGATATTTTAGTGGCAACCGATGTGGTGGCGCGTGGCTTGGATATTGAGCGTATTTCGCATGTTATTAACTATGATATTCCAGGTGATACCGAGTCGTATGTACACCGTATTGGGCGTACTGGTCGTGCCGGTCGCTTAGGTGATGCAATTCTGTTTGTTGCGCCGCGTGAGCGTCGTATGTTGTATTCAATTGAACGTGCCACACGCCAGAAAATTGAAGAGTTTCAAATGCCATCCACAGCGGATATTAATGATAAACGTGTTGAAGGTTTTAAGCAGCGCATTCAAGCCACATTGCAAGAAGACGGCTTGGAAATGTTCGCCAAGATTATTGAGCAATATGAAGCAGAACACCAGGTTCCTGCGCAAGAAATTGCCGCAGCTTTGGCGAAAATGGTACAGGGTGACAAGCCTTTACTGCTTGCAGAATCGCGCCGTTCGGAACATAAAGCTGAACGTCGATCTGAAGGCAGGGCCGATCGCCATGAACCAACAGTAGCGCGCAACTCTGAGCGCGAAGGCTCAGCTCGCCCGCAACGTCCCAGACGAGCTTCAACACGCTCATTGCCGCGTCTTGAACGTGGTATGGAGCGTTTTCGCATTGAGGTTGGTGCTGATCATGATGCCGAAAAAGGCAATATTGTCGGCGCTGTTGCCAATGAATCGGGCATTGAAAATGAATTTATCGGGCATATCGAAATATATGACCATTATAGCACGATTGACTTGCCTGAAGGTATGCCAGATCACATTTTGAAGACGCTACAAGAGACCCGTGTATCCAATCGTAAAATGCAAATGACGCGTGAAGAATCAGGTGATGATACGCCTGATGAACGCAAGCGCTGTTCGCCACGCCCTACTGACGGTGGTGGACATCGAGGTGGCGGACGTTCTGGTGGTAGTGGAAAGCCAAGGCGCTCTGAAGGAAGTGGTGGTGATGGGCGCAACACGCCACGTCGTAAATTTGGTGGGGCTCGTCCAAAACGCGGCTCTTAATCCGCATTATTCACAAATGCTGCCGCACCCTTGCTTGTTTCTTTGCCCGCAACGAATCTTTACTCAAACGTCCGTAAACATGGCTACGCCCTTTTTCGTAAAAAAATCGTTGCAAACAAAAAAACAGCGCAATCATCACAGTGATTCATGAATAATTCGGGCTAATTGGGCAACATGGATATTACCGATCCAAATCAGGCGTGGTGCACTGATATTACATACATTCGTTTATCTGACAGCAGTAATGGACTGGCACAGTCGCTTT
>JAUZQT010000110.1 GCA_030950825.1 Mariprofundaceae bacterium
CAGCCCATCCCAAGCTTCAAACCATTGCGCTTTGTTTCAATACCTTCGCCAAGATTCAGCGCGTTTAGCGCAAAGCAAGCGAGTAACCATACCATTCTAGAATATTGTGGTATATTAAAAATAACATCCCCAAAACCCCAATGTTATTTTTAATATACGCTTTATAAATCAATGTGTTACAAACACTAGGTTTTTTTTACCAATGTATTCTCTAAAACTGGCGAAGGGAACTGGGTCAGGCTTTTCTATTATCATATTTATGCGACTTATAACGGGGGCATCCATTATTGCCATGCCAGAACAGTAGCGTGACTGACAAAAAGAATCAGCAAACAGGAAAGCCTGACCCAGACTTTTTGACCCGGCCTTTTATTTGACATCAGTATATGATAATAATCAAAATTGTTCCCGTCTTTCTTTGGGTAGATGTTAAACCTTTCTCCTATTGGTATATTTCGTCATTAAACACATCACAAAATGATAAAATCCACCATTTTAATGCGTCATTTATGACGTAAATACTGTTCCCACACCTTCATCGGTAAACATCTCTAAAATAACAGCATGCGGCACACGTCCATCGATTATATGCGCCTTATCTACCCCACCCTCAACGGCATCCAAGCAGCATTGCACTTTGGGAATCATACCACCAGAAATGATACCATCTGAAATCCAGTCGCGGGCTTTTTCTGCCGTAAAACTTGAGCACAACTTCTTATCTGCATCCAATACACCGGTTACATCTGTCAATAAAATAAGTTTGGCTGCATCAAGTGCTTGCGCCACAGCGCCTGCGACCAAATCCGCGTTGATATTATAGCTCTGCCCTTTACTCGTATCATAACCAACAGGGGCAATCACTGGCACAAAACGATCCTGTTCCAATAGCTCAAGAATGGCTGTATTGATTTTATGCACCTGCCCCACATGCCCCAAATCAATAATTTCAGGCACATCCAATTCAGGTGCATTCTTTTTTATGTGCAATTTCCGAGCGCAAATTAAACCACCATCTTTACCCGATAAACCAACCGCCTTACCACCCGCGCGATTGACATTGGCAACAATTTCTTTATTCACACGCCCAGCCAAAACCATTTCCACAACATCCATGGTTTCACTATCTGTCACCCGCATACCATCAATAAACTTGGCTTTTTTACCAAATTGAGCCAATACCTTACCAATTTGTGGGCCTCCACCATGCACCACGACAGGATTAATTCCCACTTGCTTTAATAAGGTAATATCCATCGCAAAGCTAGATTTAAGCGCCTCATCAACCATGGCATTACCACCATATTTGATAACAATGGTTTGGCCTGAAAAACGCTGCAAATAAGGCAAGGCTTCAATCAGTGTACCAGCTCGAGACATGGCATGCTTCATGCTGCTTGCTCATCCCCAGAATCCTTTTTAGGAACCGTTACAGGCTCACAGTCCAGCATTATCTGCCACATCAATATTGTACCAGTCACAGCCAATGCCACGCCCAAACTTAAGGCCGTATATGGATCGTTTGGATTTGCTATTTGCTTTCCCAGCGGGATAAATATCAATAATGCAGGAACCACCAAGGCTATCCTTGTCCAGCGCACATCTTGTTTCAATAAAACGCAGGTTGCGCCAGGCACAGACATCAAAGCAAATAAAGTCAGTGAAATCCAATGATTTTCAAGATCAACCGATGTCAAACGCTGCCACACACCCAGATCAGAAGCCGTATCCAAACGCGTTTCAAATACAGCCGCCAGAACCAACAGTCCTACTCCAGACAGTATCCAGAAAACCCAGCCCAACCATCGGCGTTCGCGCACCAAGTGGTTCACCCATACGCCATTACCAATAATATACATCACGCCAGCAAAAAACATTCCCCAAGAAACAAACTCAAAATTAGCCGTCATAAAAGAACTCCTTCAAATTCAGAGCCCGAACCATAACGATAAATATTTAATGCACCACCAGACAGCCCACTTTGCAGATAATCGCAAATGCAAACCAAACAACGTACACCAAACACGCTGCTGCTTTTTTAGCCTTCAATTGATTGTTTTTTAATCACCCATATTGACTTTATGACTACATGCTTATTGAAAATAAATTTACTCCTCACATATAATCAATACATAACAATAACTTACTCCAATAGATGAAGTCGCAGCAAGAACTGGCACGTCTATTGCTAAATGTACTACAACATCCATTGTAGTGGACGCACTATTTAAATCATACAAGGAGGATATTCTTGTGAACAAGACTATTCGTAACACACTTGCAGCAGCAATAACTTTGGCATTCGCTGCTATGCCCGCACAGGCTGGCAGCATCAAAGATAAAGTAGATAACTTACAAATCAGCGGTTTTGTTGATACTTCGTGGAGCAGTACCAATGCACAAGCAGGCGCAACGTCAACTGGTTTTGGCTTGGATCAAATTGAGTTAGATGTGGAATATAGTGAAGGCAATGTGGGCATGCGTTTTGATCTGCAATCATCAGGTCAGGGTTTTGCAACTGATGCAATCGAACAAGGTTATGTATATGTAAATTTTTCTGGCGTGGGTGATGACGGCACAACATTCATGTTTGGTAAATTTAATGCACCAATCGGTTGGGAATTATTGGATGCACCAGATATGTATCAATTCTCACATGCTTTGGTATTTAATGAAGGCTTGCCAACCAATCTGACGGGCGCTTCACTTGCCGCAACTTTCGGCATGTTTGATGCGAACATTTATTATGCCGACCAAGTCGATACCAACGGCACAACAACAACGGGTATCCACAGTACCGGTCTTCGTTTCGGTATTAGCCCTTTAGAAGGTGCCAATATCGGCATTTCATATTTGAACACGACCAACCCTGGTAATGTTGCAGACATTACCCTTGATATTGATTTTACCTATGATGCTATTGATAATTTACTCATTGGTGGTGAATACAACCAAGTGAAATCCGCAGGTATTACTTCAGGCGGTTATTTCGGCACTGTGCACTACGACTTCACTGAGCAAGTCGGTTTAACCTATCGCTATGGCACATTTGATGATGATACAAGCATTGCTGGCAAAGCAACATCCAACACGGTTGCGTTAACGAGTGTACTGGGTGGTGGTTTGGGTGCTTTATTTGAATACCGCAGTATCAACAACACTACTGCTACTAGTTTTATTGATGCACCTAAAAATTTCAACACAAAAGTCTACGCCTTTGAAATGACATACGGCTTCTAAGTTAAATAGCAATCAATGATAAGGGGTGGCTACGATCACAAGTGCCGCCCCTTACAAATCAACACTCACAATAAATACCCAAGGGAGGAACATCATGAAAATGATTACTGCAATCATCAAGCCATTCAAGCTAGATGATGTCAAAGATGCACTTGCTGAAGCAGGCATTACAGGCCTGACTATCACAGAAGTACGTGGTTATGGCCGCCAAAAAGGTCACACTGAATTGTATCGTGGTGCAGAATACAATGTTGATTTTGTGCCAAAAACTGAAATCAAGACAACTGTGACCGCCGAGCAATTGGACACAGTCGTCGATGCTATCGTGAAAGCTGCCTGCACTGGCAAAGTCGGTGATGGTAAAATTTTTATTACCAATATTGAACGCGTGATTCGTATCCGTACTGGAGAAGAAGACGCGGATGCATTGAGTTAAAGGGAGATAACCATGGAAGCAACTTTACAACAGGCTACTGGAGATATTCTCCAAGTTAAATACGCCCTAGACACATTCTATTTCTTAGTCATGGGCGCATTTGTTATGTGGATGGCGGCAGGCTTTTCAATGCTTGAAGCTGGCCTTGTCCGATCAAAAAACACTGCTGAAATTCTTACCAAAAACATTGTTCTTTATTCCATTGCATCCATTATGTACATGATTGTCGGTTATAATATCATGTATGGTGATGCTATTTCTTCCATCATCCCTGGTCTTAGCTTTGGTCTAAGTGTAGACAATACAGCCGATGCTGTCTTAGCGGCTGGTGAAGGGGCACCTTACTACTCAAAATTGGCTGATTTCTTTTTCCAAGTTGTATTCGTTGCGACAGCGATGTCGATTGTATCGGGTGCTGTTGCTGAGCGCATGAAGCTATGGGCATTCTTTGCCTTTGCCATTGTTTTTACTGGATTTATTTACCCAATCGAAGGCATGTGGAAATGGGGTGGCGGCTTCTTAGACGCGGCTGGATTCCTTGATTTTGCTGGTTCGGGCGTGGTTCATATGGCTGGTGCCACTGCTGCTTTGGCTGGTGTTCTCTTGCTTGGCGCACGCAAAGGGAAATATGGCAAAGATGGAACAGTTCATGCAATTCCTGGCGCGAACTTACCGTTGGCAACCTTGGGTACTTTTATACTCTGGATGGGCTGGTTTGGCTTCAATGGCGGCTCTGAATTGATTGTATCCAATATTGATGAAGCCAATGCGGTTGCGATGGTCTTTGTGAATACCAATATGGCTGCTGCTGGTGGCTGTGTGGCCGCCTTAATCTTTGCTCGCCTTTGGTTCGGAAAAGCTGATTTAACCATGGCGCTCAATGGCGCACTGGCAGGCCTGGTTGCCATTACTGCGGAGCCTTTAACACCATCGCCTGAGTTGGCGACATTGATTGGCGCTATTGGTGGTATCATTGTTGTGGCTTCCATTGTAACACTGGATAGTAAATTTAAACTTGATGACCCAGTTGGCGCAATATCCGTGCATGGTGTGGTTGGTGTTTGGGGACTATTGGCTGTATGCCTCAGCAACCCAGATGCACATTTGGGCACGCAATTGATGGGTATCGGCGTGATTTTCACTTGGGTGTTTGCGAGCAGCTTCGTTGTTTGGATGATCATCAAATCTGTGCTCGGTATTCGTGTATCAGAAGAGGAGGAGTATGAAGGCCTTGATGTTGGTGAATGTGGTTTGGAAGCTTATCCAGAATTCACCAAAGGGAGTTAATCTGAATAATTACTGCGAAACAACGTTCTGAAATACTTTTTCAAGTCAGAGCAATAAGCCCATGCAAAGGTGTTTCTGATAAGGAAAAGTACAGAAAGTAGAAGAGGAGGCAGACTGAGAGCCGCGTAAAGGCGACTCTTATCTGCCTCTTTTTTTATACAAATTTAGACATTATTATTGTTATTCGGCATCCTCCCCGTGTTGTCCAGTTCATAGGAGGAAAATTACATGAAAAGAATCACTGCGGTTATCAAGCCATTCAAACTTGATGATGTAAAGGATGCACTACTTGAAATTGGCATCAGCGGCATGAGCATTTGTGAAGTTCGTGGCCACGGACGTCAGAAAGGCCACACAGAATTGTACCGTGGTGCAGAATATAATGTTGATTTCGTGCCAAAAACAGAAGTTTCGACCGTGGTCACAGCAGATCAACTTGATGCGGCTATTGAGGCCATCATCAGCGCAGCACGCACGGATAAAATTGGTGACGGAAAAATATTTATTACCGATGTTGAGCGTGTTATTCGTATCCGTACTGGTGAAGAAGATAGCGACGCATTATCGTAACTATTCAGGCTAGGTTAAATGTTTAGCCCGCATGATTCGGAGCGCCACCAATAATATTTAGGAGATCCATAATGGATGTTTTTTTTCTCACCATGGGAGCCGCCATGGTACTTGCAATGCATGCAGGCTTCGCCTTTCTTGAAGTCGGTACCGTACGTAAAAAGAACCAAGTCAATGCACTGGTTCGTGTGATTACAGATTTTGGTTTTTCAACTGTTGCCTACTTCTTTGTCTGCTTTGCAGTGGCTTATGGCATCACTTTCTTTGTGCCAGTTCCCGAACTCAACAATATCGGGGGTGCCGCCAACGGCTATGAAATGGTACATTTCTTTTTCCTCTTAACCTTCGCCGCCGCGATCCCAGCGATCATTTCTGGAGGCATTACGGAACGCGTTCGGTTTTGGCCAAATGTTTTGGCCACGGTACTACTCGTTGGGCTCGTTTACCCCTTCTTTGAGGGTATGATCTGGGCTGGAAACTTTGGCTATCAGGCATGGTTGAATGAAGTGTTTGGTGCCGAATTTCATGATTTTGCTGGCTCGGTCGTCGTTCATAGCATGGGTGGATTCCTAGCGTTGGGAGCTGTTATCCTATTGGGAGCACGCAAAGGGCGATACACCAAAGATGGCCGTGTTAACGCTATATTACCTTCCAACATCCCATTCTTAGCTCTGGGTTCTTGGATCTTATGCGTAGGCTGGTTCGGATTTAATGTAATGAGTGCAGGCACAGCTGGTGGCGCTTCTGGTTTGGTCGCAATAAATTCTTTGTTAGCGATGGTTGGTGGTCTGATTGCTGCAACGGTTGTTGGTAAAAATGACCCTGGCTTTGTTCATAATGGGGCATTGGCAGGGCTTGTCGCTATTTGTGCAGGCTCAGACATTGTACACCCATTGGGTGCGCTCCTCATAGGGCTAACTGCGGGTGTCATTTTCGTTTATGGCTTCACTTTTATGCAAAACAAACTAAAAATCGATGATGTTTTGGGTGTCATTCCCCTACATGGTGTCTGCGGTGCTTGGGGCGGTATCGCAGCTGGCATCTTTGGCACCATCGCCATGGGTGGAGCTGGCGGTGTTACCTTCATGGCTCAACTCATTGGCACACTCACTGGCGTTGTTATTGCCATTGCAGGTGGCTTCATAGTTTACGGCATCATCAAGGCTACAATCGGCATTCGCTTATCTGAGGAAGATGAACACCTAGGCGCAGATTTAAGCATCCACAAGATCAGCTCCAACCCCGAAGAGGACATGGTATAAGAGCTACAAAGCAAAGGTGCGCTATGCAAGCCTCGTGCATTCAAACTTGAAGTACACAAGCTATTTAATTTTCCGTTTCTTAGGATGGCGAATGAAGGGTCAGGATAAATTATCGTGAATAATCTACTAAAGGTTAGAATTCATAAAGCTGATGGAACCTGCTTTGAGGGGAATTTGAGCCAATCGTTTAATCAAAATGCCAGTCAAATAACATGGTTGGATTCATTGGGCAAAAAACAAACCACTCGGATGAAAGATATTGAGTGTATCATGTTTTTGAATAATGAAGAAATAACAACAGATAAAGAAAAGCCTGGCGTTTATGATGTTATTGAGCGGGTTGTTTTAAAAAGTGGGGCACGCTTCATTATTTTCACCAATAGTTTGCAAATAGAGTTGAATGGTTTTTTTGCTTACCTGAAATGCCCAGAAGATCGCTATGTGGCACATATGTTTTTCGTTGCCAACCATGTGTTAAGCCGTCGATTGACCACCAAATTTGGCAAGCTTCTTGAAGAAGTCAGTGGTGTCCGTCGTCAATCGATTCAAGCTGCGGCTCAACAGCAACAAATAGATAAACAGCAGCGGATTGGTGATATTCTTGTCAAACAAGGTGTATCAACACGTCAGACTTTAGAAAAGGCAATTGCTCTTGCAGGCAAGCCTAAGATGCGCAAACAAGTGGGTGATATGCTTCTTCAAGAAGGAATTATCACTCAGGAACAACTGAATTGTGCCCTTATCGAACAAAAACATTGCAAACAGAAAAAAATCGGTGATATTCTTATTGAAAATGGCGTTATTGATGAAACGACGAAACTAAGCTGTTTGGCGAAGCAACTCAGAGTTCAGTTTGTTGATTTATCGAGTTTAGAGCCTGAGCCCAATGCACTATTGGCTCTTGGCGGGTCACTTGCTAGAGAGTTGCATATTATACCGATGACATTGCACGATAAGCTGCTGAAAGTAGCGACATCAGAGCCCAATGATTTGGATGTATTAAACCAATTGCAATTTCATACCAGTTTACGCATACATTTAGTACTGGCTTCCAAGAGCCAAATAGAAAACAAGCTGGATATATATTATAACGATAAAGAAGCAGAACTGGAGGTTCTTGAGCAGGAATTTTCCGAAAAGGATACGATTGAGAAATCGGATGATATTCTTCTAAATGAAGCAGAACAACCCCCTGTAGTAAGGCTGGTTAATCGCATTTTGAAAGAGGCGATTCAAGCCAAGGCAAGTGATATTCATGTGCTTTCTGGTGAATCTGAGGCGCTCATTGAGTTTCGTATCAATGGCAAACTCAGCGAGCACCTAACATTCACACAAAGCATTTTAACACCGATTATCACCCGCTTTAAAATCCTAGCCAGAATGGATATATCCGAGCATCGCTTACCACAAGATGGGCGCATTCGCATACGATTTAGTGGTAGGCATGTGGAATTTCGCGTGTCCTGCATACCGAGCATTCATGGCGAAACGCTGGTATGCCGCGTCTTGGATAAACAAGATACGGTGAGCTCGCTGGATAATATTGGTATGTCGCAATCGGATTTGAGTCGCCTTAAAGATATTTGCCTTTCTGATTATGGACTGGTCTTAATTACAGGGCCTACAGGAAGCGGTAAGTCAACGACCATGGTGTGTGCGATATCCGAGCAGATAGGTCAAGGTAAGAGGCTGATATCACTGGAAGATCCTGTTGAAACTGAAATTAAAGGCGTGTTACAAGTACAAATCAACAACAAAATAAATTTTACCTTCGCACGCGCCTTGCGCAATCTCTTACGCCATGATCCGAATATTATTATGGTGGGTGAAATTCGAGATGGCGAAACAGCCAAGGTGGCGCTTGAAGCGGCTTTAACTGGCCATTTATTGTTTTCGTCGCTGCATACAAATACAGCAGCAGGTGCCTTTGCACGAATGATTAATATGGGGGCAGAGGCGTATCTTGTGGCTGCAACGGTGAAAGGGGTGATGAGTCAGCGTTTGTTACCAAGGAACTGTGATCATTGCCGAGAACAGGTAGAAATAAGCCATGATACACGCCTACTTCTTGAGCAAGCTGGTCATGATTCTCATGTTCCTTATTATATAGCAAAGGGTTGCTCTTATTGCCATGAAACGGGACTTTCAGGGCGTGTTCTGGTCTATGAACTCATTCAAGTAAATGCCGAAATTGAGACTTTGATTGTGGAGGGAGCGCCTGAAGGTTTGCTACAGAAGGCTGCTGAAAAAAATGGCATGCGTCCGATCAGCCAATTGGCCATAGACTATGCCCAAGCAGGTGATGTGGATTTGCAATATGTTCTGCCTTTATTAATGGAGTTTTTTTTTTAAAACAACAAGACGTCTGTCGGATTTAGCGGCGTGAGAAATAGTGAATAGCGACTTATGTCGCGGTGCAAAAAAATCGTTGCAAATAAAGGCTCTTCGCAATCATCACAACGATTTATGAATTATTCAGGCTAAATCCTGCAAGTAGAATTTAGGTTATGCTTTTAACTGGTGCTGTAAACATATAACCAAGCCCACGGATTGTTTTTATTTTCATCGGCTCACCAGCCTCATACAGTAGCTTCTTGCGCAGGCGGCTGACAAGCCCATCAATGCCACGATCATAGCCTACCCATGTTGCGTCATGAATTTGTTCCAGTAGATAATCACGCGATAAGATTCGCTTAGGACTAAGGGTGAAGATTTTTAAAAGCTTAAACTCTGCTGTTGTTAAAGAAACTTCTTGGCCTGATGGTGCGATCAGACTGTAAGCCCCCACATGCAGTTGCCAACCATCAAAAGCCAGTGTGCAAGATGCTGTATCTGATTTTTCCTGAGCTGGTGGATATATGTGCATGGCTGTTCGGCTCAACACCCTTTTCACTCGGATAAGCACTTCTTGAGGGGTAAATGGCTTCGCAATATAATCATCGGCACCAATCTCCAAGCCAACAACACGATCAATGGGATCACCCTTACCGCTAATAAAAATAATCCCTACCTTTGAATTCTGGCGGATTTTCTTGGTTATTGATAGCCCGCTTTCACCAGGAAGCTTGATATCCAATAATAGAAGATGACAAGGGTCTCGTTTGAGCTTGCGCCACATTATTTCTGCACTGCTTGCTGTAGAAATGCGAAAGCCTTCATCTTCGATGCATTCAGACATTTCAGCGAGCGCTTCTTTATCATCATCTACAATAAAAATATGTTGTTTCATTGCTTACTGCCTTTTTACACAATTTTACACAAAACTATCACATGCATTGCAAAAACCTCAAATAGAATCACACCATAGCTTTAGGATCATGAGCCTAAAGTGTTTGTCACAAAGGAGGTTGCCATGCGTGTATATTCAGTAAAATTAACCCTTATTGTATTGATGGTTGGCTTATTCCTTTCAGCATGTGCTGGTTCAGGTGGTAATAGTACGCAAGCCACAGGCGGTATCAATGTGCAGACACTGGCAGGGCTAGAGCAGCTATCTATTGTTGCTGCCATGAATGATAAAATAAGCCGTGTACCTGTTGGGTTTTATGATTTGGAACGTTATGAAAGCGTTGAGCATGATTACCTTCAAGTTCGTTCGGATCATGTGATTCCAAATTCTACAGTCGCCTATGATTTATCCACGAACGATCCCAATCAGGCTTTTCTTTGGGCTCAAACTGAAGCCGCACGTTCTTATATAAACCGAAGCTTTGTTTCTAGTTCGGAAACACCTTGGTTTTATGAAAACACATGGGCTATCAACGATCCTTATTCACATCATCAACTAGTCTCGGTCAGAGTATTTAAAAGCAACATGATTGACCGTTCTGTTTATGATGCCAATAATCCAAGCCCATTGCAGGCTGTTATACAAACGCTACCCGTGAGTGATGCTTATGCCCGCTTTATCAGTGAGTATTTATGGACTTTCTCAAGCAGCAACAATGTTGGGCATGTCGTTATAAGTAGCAATACCACAAGCACTATAACAGGTTTGCGCCATCGTATTAGCGAAGCCGTGTTTGACCCTGCCATGTTGCGTGGTGTATGCTCAAAAGTTCAACTCTGGGATCTTAATTATGATATTAGTAATCAGAGCGGTGGAGTAACATTGAATCGCGCTTTGCAAAGTGAATTTCAAGTAAGCCTAGGGGTCGATGGTCGTTATAACTTATGCCAAGATGTTCCTACACAGCTTGCGACAACAGATCATGGAAGCCTGAGCGTTTATCCGCAGTAATATTTTTGCTGCCTGTATTTGAAATTCCACCTATCATTTGACGTAGATTTGAGTGGCTATAGCCTGAATAATTCATAGTGCGGCCGGGCAAGGTCGTTTATTCTGGTGGGTGAAAATCCCGCTCCGGTAAGGATT
>JAUZQT010000111.1 GCA_030950825.1 Mariprofundaceae bacterium
TGTCTGAGCCGGAGCAACAGTAATCGAATCACCGGTATGCACCCCCATCGGATCAAGGTTTTCGATTGAACAGATGATCACACAGTTATCCGCGTGATCGCGCATGACTTCCATCTCATACTCTTTCCAGCCAATGATGGATTCTTCGACCAGAATTTCATCCGTTGGCGATGCCCCCAAACCTGAATGTGCAATAAATTCAAATTCTTCTGGATTATAAGCAATACCACCACCTGAACCACCTAGGGTGAATGACGGACGAATAATAATCGGATAACCAAGCTCATTTGCCAAATCGCGTGCTTCTTGCATGTCATGTGCAAAGCCACCACGTGCCATCTCCAAACCAATGCGATCCATGCATTGCTTGAACAACAAACGATCCTCAGCTTTATCAATGGCACCTGGTTGTGCACCGATCAATTGTACATTGAACTTATCAAGAATACCGTGTTTATTCAGGGAAAGCGCGCAATTTAGTGCCGTTTGACCGCCCATGGTTGGTAAAATCGCATCAGGACGTTCTTTCTCAATGATTTTAGCGACCACTTCCCACGTAACTGGTTCGATATAGGTTGCATCAGCAAACTCAGGATCGGTCATAATCGTTGCAGGGTTAGAGTTCACAAGAACAACACGAAAGCCTTCCTCTTTCAAAGCTTTACAAGCTTGAACGCCAGAATAATCAAATTCACAAGCCTGACCGATCACAATTGGCCCAGCTCCTAAAATCATAATTGATTGAATATCAGTGCGACGTGGCATGGAGGTGGTAACTCCTAAAACTGGATTTTCAGTGTTACACATAAATGAAACAATCACGCATAACACAGAAAACGGGTAAGTCAGAATACCTGATGCTCATCCGCCTAATCGCGCACTATAGCCTTAACGCAAATCATTCACAAACATTGTAGATAAGCCAATAGATGGCATTAACACTGTACTGGTGCGAATACCATAGTGACATCATGAAGCTGCCTGCAAGCAGATAAAAATCCTACCAAATTTTAGTATCTTAGGCATCGCTAATAAATAAGTCATTGATTTACGCGCTGGATTTTTATTTATTTCAAGGCGAAAAAGCGGCATGCAGCACTGCTATATAACGCTTTTTACAACGAAGAAAGCAAGCAAGCAAAAAGACAAGTGCAAACCGATGAGTTATTTGCTTTACGATGCCTTAGCCCGCTTTCTTCGTTGTCGAATCATTCGCATGCAGCGCCCGAAGCAGGCCAGCAACCTTATGTTCCGTTTCAATGCGCTCTAGTTCAGGATCAGAATCAGCAACAATGCCAGCGCCAGCTGCCCAGTGCAGTTGCTTGCCATCATGCCAGAATGTTCGAATGAGAATATTCATGTCAGCACTACCATCGAATGCAATGTAACCCACGCTACCCGTATATGGCCCACGAGCCTGATGTTCTAATTCATGAATGATTTCCATGCAGCGAACCTTGGGGCAGCCTGTAATGGTTCCACCAGGAAACATCGCACGAAACAAATCCATCACATCATGGTCTTGTGATAATTTACCACGAACATTGGAAACAATATGTTGAACCGTAGCATATTGCTCAATGACCATGCGTTCATTGACCTCAACCGATCCAGGCTCACACACGCGCCCCAAATCATTACGCTCTAAATCCACCAGCATGATATGTTCAGAACATTCTTTGTCTGAAAGTAATAATTCATCACGCAGTGATTGATCTTCATCACCTTGACTGCGGCGGCGCGTACCTGCAATGGGGCGCGCTTCTGCAATACCATCAGATGACAGTGAAAAAAGACGTTCAGGTGAGGCTGAAACAATGCTTAAGTCATCAGCACGAAGGAAACATGAGAATGGTGCAGGATTCACACGGCGCAAATGCTTGTAAAGCCCAAGCAATTGATCTTTATGACATGCAGTATTCCAGAAGCGGGCAATGTTAGCCTGAAAAATATCACCAGCGCAAATATAGTCCTTCACCTGTTTTACGGCATAACAATAGTCGTTCGCGACTTCCTGAATCTCTGCGACTGCCATTTTTTTAGAAGCACTTTGTTCACCCGCAGTCGCAAGCAAACACGCTATATCGTCGAGCTGCTTCTCACTGATGCGTGAGGCTAGATAAACCGTTTTAAGCTCACTATCAAAACAAATACTCCACTCGGGCTCATGCAGCCATAACAAACCACTTGGTGGGGAAGTTTTCGGCAAGGGTAAAGCCTCAAACAAGGTAGATACTTCATATGATGCATAAACCAATTGCTGAATCGCAGGAAAATGACAGCAAGCAGGTTTGATGGACTGCTTCCACTGATCAAAGAACAATGGCACATTATCACCGTGTTTCAACCAAGATGAACGACCGCTTTTTGAAACCAAAAAGTGTCTACCGTTACCTCGTGAATCTTCAAGAATAGCGGAAAACTTCTCTGGAAATAAAAAGAACACTTCATGGGCATGAAGTGTTCTTTTTAATATCCGTGTAAAAAGGGAGATGCTTGTGGCTTTATTTAAATCAGCTGAATTTTCGAACAATGACCGAAGCATTGGTGCCGCCAAAACCAAACGAATTGGATATGGCAACATCAATAGCAACTTCACGTGCCGTATTTGGCACATAATCCAGTGGGCATAGTGGATCGGGGCTCCCCAAGTTAATGGTTGGAGGAATGATGCCATTGTGAACTGCAAGCACTGAAAAAGCCGCTTCAATACCACCCGCAGCCCCCAATAAGTGACCCGTCATGGATTTTGATGAAGAAACCATCAATTTAGACGCATGATCACCAAAAGCCGATTGGATACCTTGTGTTTCACAAATATCGCCAGCAGGTGTTGAAGTGCCATGCGCATTGACATAATCAATATCTTCAGGATTCAACTTGGCACGTTTGAGCGCAGCCAACATACAGCGTGAACCACCTTCACCCTCTGGAGCAGGTGATGTCATGTGATAAGCATCTGCCGACATACCATAACCAACCACTTCCGCTAGAATATTAGCGCCGCGTGCTTGTGCTGTTTGCAAGGATTCCAGCATCAACACACCCGCACCCTCACCCATGACAAAACCATCACGATCTTTATCCCAAGGCCGTGAGGCACTTTCAGGGTCATCATTGCGTGTTGATAGAGCCCGCGCAGCTGAAAAACCACCGATTGCCAATTCACACACGCAGGCTTCTGTACCACCAGCCAACATGGCATCCGCTTCGCCACGGGCAATCATTTCAAAGGCATCACCAATGGCATGGGTACCCGTTGCACAAGCTGTCACCGTGGCAACATTCGGGCCTTTTGCCCCAGTTAACATGGACACCCAGCCAGATACCATATTGATAATGGTCATCGGAATAAAAAATGGAGAGATTTTACGCGCCCCACCTTTTTCATAGGCACGCATGGTTTTTTCAATGGCAGGCATGCCACCAATACCCGAACCAATACCCACACCCACACGCTGTGCATTCGCTTCCGTGATTTCTAAACCAGATTGTTCCAGTGCCATTTGAGCGGCTGCCACACCATAATGGATAAATGTATCCATTTTGCGTGCATCTTTGCGATTAATAAATGCGCTGACATCAAAATCACGAACTTCACCAGCAATGGTACAAGCCATGCCAGCCGCTTCTGCATCAAAATGCGTGATGCGCCCGATGCCAGATTTTCCAGCAATCAGGTTATTCCATGTTTTATCCGTACCAGCACCGAGTGGTGTAACAAGGCCAACCCCAGTGACGACAACGCGTTGCATCATAATTACTCAGCCTTGGCTGCTACGTAATCAATTGCATTTTGCACGCTTTGAATCTTCTCAGCATCATCATCTGGAATCTCAACACCAAATTCTTCTTCAAATGCCATCACCAATTCGACTGTATCCAATGAATCAGCGCCCAAATCATCAACAAATGATGAGTCCGAGTTAATTTCACTTTCATCAACATTCAGCTGATCAGCTACAATTTTAATAATTTTGGTTTCAATTTCTGCAGACATATAAGTCCTCCCTATCGAAATAAGATGTGGCTTCTAAACATCGCTTTTAGCACTGTCAAGAAGCATTCTTCTATAACCACTCAAAAAGAGCGGCTATGTTTACATATACATACCACCGTTGATATGTAGAACTTGGCCTGTGATATAAGCCCCTGAATCTGCGGCTAAAAACAGCACTGCTGCCGCTATGTCCTGCGGGCTTCCTAAGCGCCCCAAAGGAATTTGGCTGTTTAATGATGCATGCGCATCATCCCCCAAATCAGCCGTCATATCAGTAGCAATAAAACCTGGTGCAATGGCATTCACTGTAATACCACGCGAACCAACCTCTTGTGCCAAAGAGCGTGTCATGGCATCAATACCGCCCTTAGAAGCACAGTAATTCAATTGTCCTGGATTGCCCATCGAAGCTACAACCGATGAAATATTGATAATCCGCCCGAAACGCGCCTTCATCATAGGCCTTAATGCAGCCTGTGAAGCATAAAACACCGATGATAAGTTTGTATCAATCACAGATTTCCAATCGTCCGCTTTCATGCGCATCGCTAGACCATCGCGGGTAATACCTGCATTATTAACCAAAACATCGAGACGACCAAACTGCTTAGCAACACCTTGTACAAAGATTTTAACAGCCTCGGCATCGCTCACGTCCACAACATGTGCAGAAACTTGCCCACCACATGCTAATAATTTTTCAGCTGCTGCATTCACAGTTGCTTCACGGGTCGCACAAATTGCCAGATCATAACCAGCCTTGGCTAAAGTTTCTGCTACAGCAAAACCAATACCACGGCTTGCTCCTGTAACAATGGCAACAGGTTTATGCTCACTCATGCCCTCACTCATAATTCTACCGCCTTATCCATCAAATACGATGTTAATATTGATGCTACAGGTAGATTTTTATCCACACGACGAACCAGACCCGATAATACTTTACCAGGCCCCATCTCAACCGCTTCTGCTATGCCTGAAGTACGCATCGCTTGAATGGTTTCTGTCCAGCGCACAGGTGATACCAATTGCTCCACCAGAGCAGCTCGAATATCCTCAATATCGTGCAGTGCCACCGCACGTGCATTACTCCACACTGGACATAAAGGCGCATTGAATAGCATGCCAGATAACTTTTCCTGCATGGCATCCGCAGCAGGCTGCATCAAAGGGGTATGTGAAGGAGCGCTCACCGCCAGTGGTAAAGCCCGCTTGGCACCAGCCTCTTTGGCAGCAACCATCAATGCTTCAACCGCAGCGGCGTGGCCTGCTACAACCAATTGACCAGGACAATTAAAATTCGCAGCCCATACTTTTTTCAGATCCGTTGACACAGATTCGCAAAGCGCCACAAGCTTGGCATCATCCAAACCAATAATCGCTGCCATTTTACCCGCGCCAGCAGGCACAGCCTGCATCATGGCTTGGCCACGAAAAGCCACCAAGGCAACAGCATCTCTAAAATTCAAAACACCCGCCGCAACAAGGGCAGAATACTCACCCAAACTATGGCCTGCCATTTGCGCTGGCATAACGCCACCACGTGTTTGCCATAAACGAAACAGAGCCGTTGAAGCCGTTAGCAGGGCTGGTTGTGTATAATTTGTTTGATCTAGTTTGGATTCGACATCATCCAGCACCAATGCTTTCATATCATAGGCAAGGGCATCCGATGCCTCAGTAAAAGTGTCTTGCACAACGGCTTCAGAAGCTAGAAAATCAGCCAGCATCCCTTTGGATTGTGAGCCTTGACCAGGAAACAAAAATGCCAGTTCATGCGTTAAACTCTGACTCACTACTTACTCCAACGTACAAGATTTGCACCCCAAGCAAAACCGCCTGCGAATGCTTCTAAAAGCAATATATTTCCCGTTTTAAATTTACCTTGACGGTATAAATGGTTCAACGCCAGTGGCACGCTCGCCGCCGATGTATTGGCATGTTGATCAACGGTCAATGCCATGTACTCTTCTGGCATTTTCATCTTCTTGGCAGTCGCTTTCAAAATACGAATATTTGCTTGGTGTGGGATCAACCAGTCCACATCAGACTGCTTTATACCATGCTTTTCAAGCACCTCACCAACGACTTCACCCAGTTTTTTAACGGCCATGCGAAACACTTCATTACCTTTCATTTCAATAGCGGCAACGCCCGCTGCATCGACTCGAAAATCAACCTTTTCACCAGGAGCATTGCCTCCGTAGCGGTGCTCTGCCATTAACAAATGACGATAAGAGCCATCGCAATGCAGGACAGAGCCAATCACCCCACCTTCTTTGGAATCAGTGGCTACAGCTTCCAGTACCACCGCACCCGAACCATCACCAAACAGCACACAGGTATTACGATCAGTCCAATCGACAATACGGGACATGGATTCAGCACCAATCAACAATACACGTTTGAACATACCCGATCGCATCATGCCATCGGCTTGTGCCAAACCATAAACAAAGCCAGAACACACAGCTTGAATATCCCAAGCTGGAAAGCCCTTGCCACCCAGTTTGTATTGTACAATGCTAGCTGTTGAAGGAAAGATCATATCAGGCGTGGTGGTAGCGACAAGCAGTGCATCAATATCATGAATGCTGATACCAGCATCATCCAATGCTTGCTGTGCTGCGGCCGCCCCCAAATCAGATGTTTGTTGTCCTTCGGAAACAATATGACGCTGCGTAATCCCTGTGCGCTCACGAATCCAAGCATCAGAGGTATCCACCATGGTTGATAGCTCTTCATTGCTTAAAATCCGTTCAGGCAAATAGCCACCAACACCAATAATATGGGTTTGTACACTCATTCCGCTTCTGCCATTTGATTCATGCTTTCAAGCGTGCGTCCAATAAGATCTGCCTCAACCTCACGAATTGCCACATCAATAGCGCAGGCATAAGCATAGGCATCCGCTGAGCCGTGGCTTTTTACCACAATACCATTCAAACCCAAAAATGGCGCACCATTATGCTCGCTTGGATGCAAGGCATCTTTCACACGCCGCAAGGCACTGCCAGCCAATAAAGCGCCCGCTTTAGCCAGTATGGTTGACGTTAATTCCTGCTTGATTTGCGTCAACATTAATTTCGCCACACCTTCCATAGATTTCAGCGCAACATTGCCAACAAAGCCATCACACACAACCACATCCACTTTATCTGTGAATATATCGGTACCTTCAATATTTCCAATGAAGTTCAGGTTTGATTCGCGCAAGCGTGCCGCTGCAACTTTAATCACATCCGTGCCCTTAATATCTTCAGAGCCGATGTTCAATAAACCCACACGCGGTGACTCTATGCCTTCAGCAGCTTGCAAGTAACTGCTTCCCATGACTGCAAACTGCACCAAGTGCTCCGAAGAACAATCAACATTCGCGCCAATATCAAGAAAGAAAGTGCTGCCACCTTCAGCAGGAATCATGGAAGCCGCTGCTGGGCGATCAATGCCTGGCAATGTTTTTAAAATAAGCTTGGAAATCGCCATTAAAGCACCCGTATTACCCGCACTTACCATGGCATCCCATTCACCATCACGCACAGCACGTGCGCCAATATGAATGGATGATTGTTTTTTTCGGCGTAAGGCCACAGCTGGAGGATCACACATATCGATCACATCCGCTGCTGGAACAATACTAACAATTTCTTCCAAACCCTTTTCTTTTAGCGCAGGAAGCAATACATCTTCTTGTCCACAAATACCAAATTTTACACGATTACTTTTCTTAGAAAGAATCTGAGCCAGTGCATCAATCACAATATAAGGGGCACCATCACCACCATGTCCATCGACTAAAATTCGACTTGTGTAGCTGTCAGTCATGGAAGGCATCAGGCCTCAGATTTCGCAAGAACCTCACGGCCTTTATACTGACCACAGCCCTGACATGCATGGTGTGGACGCACAACTTCGCCACACTCAGGGCATTCACTCATCGCTGCAACGGTAATACCGTCATGAGAACGACGCATATTGCGTTTTGATTTACTGGTTTTTCTCTTTGGAACTGCCATTTTACTTACTCCTGCTCTTTAACGGATAACCATCATCGACCCAAAGGTCATATTCAGGCATCAAACTTCATTTTCGCCAATGCTGCAAAGGGGTGATCTCTTTGATCTCCCTTACATTGACATATATCCTGATTGAGATTCACACCACAACCCTGACATAATCCTTGGCACGAATCCTTGCATATCACACAAGGCTTCCAAGCCAACCAAACCTCTTCACGCAAAACATCTACCAAATTCAACACAACGTTTGGCGAGAGCACTTCAATATCCGCGCGCTCTTCTTCGTCTATATCGACGGGTTCTTCAAGCGCATATAATCGCTTACAATCACCTTTCACATGCCATTCAAACTCGCCCGTGCAGCGATCACATTGCCGCAATACAGACAGCGACCATTCACCACGCAACGTATAAATACCATACTGCCGCTGAATCTCACCCTTCCAATGGGCATCACTGCATACATTTTCCAAGGCATTCACACAGCCAGCTTCTGCATCCATTAATACCGCAGCTGAAACATCCATTTCCCATGACTTTCCTGCCGCTGAAAGCTCTTGAAAATTGACATACATCTTATGTGACACACAGCCTCCACCCTTGACCAAGCAATCAAAGAAAGCGGCATTATGGTTATAGACCCGCTGTGGTCAAGCTCCCTTAGTCCGCATTATTCACAAATCCTGCCGCCTGTCTGCGTGCGGCCAAAGTTACTGCCTATCTGCATGCGGTGATGCACAGGCAGTCACAGTCACCATGCTGTTTTGTAATAGTGTGGCCTAACCTAAATAATTCACAAATACTGTCGTGCCCTTGTTTGCTCCTTTATCTGGAACGAATTCTTTGCCAGTCGACCGTATCCATTGGTACGGCACTCCTGACAAAAAATCGTTGCAAATAAAGGTTCTTCGCAATCATCACAACGATTTATGAATTATTCAGGCTAAGTGAATTAAAAGCTCAAACTTTACGGCTAAGATAATCCACCAGCAAACGAACGCCAGCGCCTGTTGCGCCACCAACAGGTGAAATGTCTGTGCCTTTCATGTTCCAAGCTGTCCCCGCAATATCCAAGTGCGCCCACGGCACATCTCCCACAAAACGCGACAAGAAACATGCCGCAGTGATTGTTCCAGCTTCACGACCACCTGTATTTTTAATATCGGCAATTTTGGAATCAATTTGTTTCTGATATTCATCAAATAATGGCAATTCCCATACGCGATCATGGGTATGCATACCTGATTCTTTTAAGCCCTGCTTTACTTTTTCACCCGTACCTAGCAAGCCCGTTGCTTGCCCTCCCAAGGCAATCACGCAGGCGCCTGTTAATGTTGCGAAATCAATGATTTCAGCTGGCTTTTGCTCGACCGCATATGCCAATGCATCACATAAAATAATACGCCCTTCAGCATCTGTATTCAGTACTTCAATGGTTGTGCCTTGGTAGGAGGTAATAATATCCCCTGGTTTGTATGCCGCAGCCCCCAATAAATTTTCAGTTGATGGAATCACGCCGAGCACATTTAATGGTAAATTCATTTCAGTGATGGCTTTGAATATACCCAAAACAGCTGCCGAACCACACATATCAAACTTCATCTCATCCATGGCAGCGGCAGGTTTGATTGAAATACCACCTGCATCAAAGGTTAAGCCCTTGCCAACCAAGGCCACGGGCGCATCATCTTTTTTACCACCGCTATACTCCAAAACAATAAAACGCGGCTCCTTAGCAGAGCCTTGATTTACGGCCAAAAGCGCCGTAAATCCAGCTTTTTCAATCGCTGCCTTATCCATCACTGTCACTTTTAATTTTTCATGGGATAGTGTTTTAGCTTGATCTCCCAGCCATTCTGGAGTGCAGACATTACCAGGCTCATTGGACAAATCGCGGGCAAAAATAGTTCCCAACGCTGTGGCTTTAGCTTTGACCAAAGCCTCTTTTGCGACTGCCAAATGATCAACTGAGGGCAACATGATGCTTACAGACTGTAAAGCATGTTTATTTTTCTTGTTTTTCGTTTGATATTTATCAAATTTATACAAGCCCAAATATAGGCCTTCAGCTATTGCTTGTACCTTATCAACCAAGCTTATACCTTTCACATTCAACTCTGCTAAATACAAGGATGCCGTGCATATGGCGTTTCTTTCAAGTTTGGCTGCGAGCTTTGCCGCCAGCACACGTAATTTATGCAGGCTTAAATCTACCTCCTCGCCAGCCCCTAGAAAAACAGTTCTTCTAGCTTTCGTTCCAGTAACACTATACAAAACACATGCTTCGCCAAAGTCACCCGATAAATCTGATGTGTCTAAAAAATTACTAATCATATCGCCTGCTACTGTTTGCACAGCCTCACCAGATTCAGTGAGCTTCCCTCTTTCAAGCAATGGCAATACTATAGCATCACCACCTTGGTTATAGGCAGCTTCCACCTGAACATCAATCTGAATCATTTAATACTCCTAACGCAGATGAAATTTTTCACCCCGTAATATAAAACCACACACTCAAAACGTGCGCGTATTCAAACATATAAGGTACAAAAATAATTACAAGCTAAAAATTCCCCAATTAACTGATGGTTTTACCCTTGGAGATTCGTGGTTACAGTATGCCGATATTCTTTTGAAAGGAGTTGGTTATGGCATTGGTGGCATCAATTCATGTAAGTTTAGGGTGGGATATGCCTGATGCGGCACTTTCTGATCCACAAGGGGGAGCCTATGAACTCAAAGATTGTATGGGTAAAAATGGGTTAGTTGTAGCATTTACCTGCAATCACTGCCCTTATGCTATTGCAGTTTGGCCGCGTCTGGTACGCCATGCAAAAACAATGCGTGAAATGGGCATCAATACCGTCGCCATTAACCCAAATATTCATCCCGATTTCCCAGAAGATTCTATTCCTGCAATGAGAGAAAAACTGCTAGAATGGGGTATTGATTTTCCTTATCTAGCCGATGAAACACAGGAGCTTGCCAAAACATTTGAAGCGCAATGCACACCTGATGTGTATATGTTTGATAAACACGGAAAGCTCTATTATCACGGTCGTATTGATGACTATTGGAAAGATGAAGCACGCGTCACTACTGAAGAGTTGTTACCAGCAGCAGTAGCATTAGCTGCAGGTGAGGCTGCTCCGAAAATTCAACATCCAACCATTGGCTGCTCCATTAAGTGGCTATCATAAGCGAACTTGAATAATATAACCTAAATAATTCATAAATCGTCGTGATGATTGCGGATAAAGAGTCACTCAACCATATTTTTTAGGTACAAACCTCTGAGTTCCCATATCTGGTCGTTTGTAATCACCTTGGCTTTTCCTTTCTGGCAATGCCACAGGTGCGGGCATAATGTCTTGATAGGGAATCGAACCAAGTATATGGCTCAAACAATTCAAACGCGCTCGTTTCTTCACATCTGCATCCACAACATACCATGGCGCTTCAGCAATATCCGTATAAAAAAACATTTCATCTTTAGCTTTAGAGTACTCTACCCAACGGTTACGTGATTCTAGATCCATTGAGCTAAGCTTCCAATGTTTGGAGGTATCATTTGCCCGCTTCTGAAAGCGCCGCTCTTGCTCCTCATCGCTGACTGAAAACCAGTATTTCAACAAAACAATGCCTGAACGCACAATCATACGCTCAAACTCTGGGCAGGAACGCAAAAACTCTCGATATTCAGTATCCGTACAAAAACCCATCACCCGCTCTACACCAGATCGGTTGTACCAGCTTCGATCAAACACCACAATTTCTCCAGCCGCTGGAAAGTGCGGCACATAACGCTGAAAATACCACTGTGTTTTTTCACGGTCTGATGGTGCTGGCAAAGCAATAACATTACAGCCACGCGGATTTAAAGGTTCGACAAGACGCTTAATCGTCCCTCCCTTTCCCGCAGCATCACGTCCTTCAAAAACAATCATCACCCGCAATCCCTGATCTTTAATCCAGTATTGCCATTTAACCAGTTCTATATAAATATCGGACAGCTTTTTTTCATAATCTAATTTGCGTGTTTTTTGATTCTTACCCATGAGAACACCCTCCCGTAATTACTATAGTGGATCAGAAACGAACATGCTAGCCTCATTATCTACAAATATTTCTGGTTTTACCCACTCTCCTAGAATCTGCAAGTCTTTGTGCGTACAAAGTGTAAGATGTTGGTTTACATGGCGCATTAAAAAAGCACGTTCCTTAGCCTGAATAATTCATAAATTGTTGTGATGATTGCGAATAAAGGGGCAAACAAGGGCACGACAGTATTTGTGAATTATTCAGGTTAGGCTTTATGATAAATTTCGCTGCCCTTTTCTTTGAATGTCTCTGCCTGTTCATACATACCTGCTTCAATGGCATTCATGGCTTCAATGCCGTGTTCAGCTGCATAATCACGCACATCTTGGGTGATCTTCATGGAGCAGAATTTAGGCCCACACATGGAACAGAAATGCGCCACTTTCGCTGATTCTTTGGGCAGTGTTTCATCATGAAATGCTTTGGCTGTGTCAGGGTCAAGGCTAAGGTTGAACTGGTCTTCCCAGCGGAATTCAAAACGTGCTTTAGACAATGCATCATCACGTTGCTGACAACCTGGGTGACCTTTGGCCAAATCAGCAGCATGAGCCGCAATTTTATAAGTAATCACGCCTATTTTTACATCATCGCG
>JAUZQT010000112.1 GCA_030950825.1 Mariprofundaceae bacterium
CAGGCTTCTTTCAGATGTTTGGTCGCCCTTACACCCTTGCCGTCGGCTAGTACTTTTAAAAGTTATCAATTCAGATAACCTCCCAGAATATGTACAGAGGACTTTCACCTCATAAGATCATGCCCATGCTGGGCACACACATGGAGATATGACCTATTGAAGGAAACACATGTATCTCAAATCTTCGTAAAATCGTGCTAGCGTGTTTTTCAGACCATCTATCAATATGAGTACCATGCCACTGTCGAGCTACCACCTCAAATGTATTTATATGAGTTATACTCTTAGTGCTTTTGGCGTTTGGATTAATACCCTTAGCTAAAAGCACTTTAACTTCAAGCAGCTTGGTTTTTGCTTGCTTCAGACTGACTTTTGGATATACCCCCAAAGAGGCTTCTTTTCGCTTACTATCAAATCGATATGCATACTTCCAGTATTTACCACTTTTATTAACCAGTAAATAAAGCCCATCACCTACAGTGAATTTTACTTTGCTTTTTCCCTCGGGGAGTTTTACTGCTTTTGCTTGAAGGTCTGTTGATATTGATTTCTTAACCATAAACACCACCCTTTTCAAAGGACGGGTTAAATAAACACAAGCACCTTAATCCGTCTCATTAATCCGTCCAAAACACCGGGATAGTAGCGGACAATATAGGACGACGGAGGCACGTTAGCAAATGATAAAGCCTGCAGCTGCAAGGCTTACAGGCTTTATATGGACAATACCGAACACTTAACTGGCGGAGAGAGAGGGATTCGAACCCTCGGTACATTGCTGTACACACGCTTTCAAAGCGTGCTCGTTCGGCAGCTCTGACATCTCTCCAAACTGCGCCTCAAGCCCTGTGGGCGGCGAAGCATACGCACGCCTTGTAAAACAACAAGTGCAATAACTCAGAAAAACCAACCACCACTCATGCGTTTTGCGATTGGCTCAGTAGAAACAGTTTTTTAAAACGCCCATTACTCCTCTAAAAATATACCCAAATCACGCAAACGTTTTTCTCGTTGCTGTAACAATTCACTCAAAGGAAGAGCCATAAGCTCATTTAATGCCGTATCCAGCACCTTTGACATCATTGAGGCCGCCTCTTCTAAATTTCGATGCGCGCCATCTTTGGGTTCTGGAATGATACCATCAATGAGACCTAAAGCTTGCAAGTCGGTTACGGTTGGCTTTAATGCCTCTGCTGCTTTATCGGCAAAGGCTCGATCCCGCCATAAAATAGCTGCACAACCCTCTGGTGAAATCACGGAATATGTCGAAAGTTGTTGCATATACAGACGATCTCCAACACCAATTGCCAAAGCACCGCCTGAGCCACCTTCGCCAATAACGGTACAAATAATAGGCACTTTCAATACCGCCAGCGCCATCAAATTGCGTGCAATAGCTTCACTTTGGCCGCGCTCCTCAGCATCAATGCCAGGCCATGCGCCTGCAGTATCGATAAATGTCATAACAGGCATATCAAAGCGCTCCGCTAAATGAAACAAACGCAACGCTTTACGATAACCTTCTGGTCTTGCCATGCCAAAATTGCGCTTAATCTTTTCTTTGGTATCACGCCCCTTTTGATGCCCTACAATCATTACAGAATATGCGCCAAAACGGGCAATACCGCCAACAATCGCAGCGTCATCGGCAAAGGCACGATCCCCATGTAGCTCTTTGAAATCATCAAAAATCAACGGCACATAGTCCAAAAAATTGGGTCTGTCTGGATGACGCGATAATTGCGCCATTTGCCCGCGCGTTGCCTTGCCATAGGTATTTTCAATCAACTGACCGCGTTTTTTGCTAAGTCGCTCCACTTCTTCTGCAATATCAACATCAGATGTACTGTTCATGCGTGATAATTCATCAATTTTGGCACTCATCTCAGCGATGGGTCGCTCAAACTCAAGATAACTGTGAGCCATGACTCTCTCCTTAGGAACGTGCACTATCAAGCAAGGCTATGCCGACTTTTTACGAAATGTTCTATTTTCCACACGCTCAGGCTTCCAAGTCGCACATTGTATCGAAATTGCATCCGCACCAAAACATTCATGGAGCGTGCGCCGTGCTGTATTGGTCCATAAAGGTGCAGGCAAACCCGATTCAAGCCGCGCTATACTGCCATTTGCCAAGCCTACTTGAAACTGCCACTGCACATTGTGATTGCATGGCTCTTTCAAACTCTGCGATAATGTCTTTAATGTTTGAATGCTTTCAGCATGAATATCATTGCCCGCAATGGTCACCGTAATACGCTGAGCCAATTCAGGCAATACTTTATCAAGTGGAATAAGCGCCTCGGCAATCAATGTCGGCTCATCTTTAGAGGCATCCACTTTGGCTGCCAATAACAAAGGCACATCTTCCTGCAGTATATCACGACACAGTCCATACAGTTGTGCAAAAATCACCATCTCAGCTCGTCCATGCAAGTCTTCGAGTTGCACAAATGCCATCGTACCCCGTGATGCTCGGTATTCCCGTATCGCCGACACAAAAATTGGGATCACTACCCTCGCTTCATCCAAGCATGTTGATAGTTGACCAAGGTGCATATCCGCCAGCCCAGAAACTTGATGTAAATAACTTTGTAAAGGGTGACCACTTAAATAAAAACCCAGCACCTCTCGCTCGGATTGCAAACATTCACGCTCATCCCATGGCTCCAACCACGGAAACAAATCCTTACCATCTGCAGAGACCTCTGCAACGCCAAACAGACCAACTTGATTGGCCAAACGATCATGCCTGCGTCGCGAGGCTTCATCCAATGCTGCAGCCACCCCCGTCAAACCTGAATGCATATGTGGAATCATAGCATTCATCGCCCCTGCTTTGATCAACGCTTCGCACAATCGCTTATTGAGTGTCTTGGCAGGTAGGCGCATCACCATCTCATCAAAAGAAGTAAATATATCGTCCTTTTTCCTTGTTTCGACCAAGCATCGAATCGCCGCTTCACCCACCCCTTTAATCGCTCCCATACCAAAACGAATGGCCTCGCCTTCTGGTATAAACTCCCAATCCGAAGCATTCACATCTGGTGGTAACATCGTTAATCCCATCTCAACACAATCAGCAACCAACACTGCTATTTTATCAGTATTGCCCATATCACATGATAAGGTCGCTGCCATAAATGCCTGCGGAAAGTGTGCCTTTAAATAGGCTGTTTGGTAACAAATAAGTGCGTAAGCCGCTGAATGCGATTTGTTAAAGCCATAGCCTGCAAATTTTTCCATCAAATCAAACACATGCTCGGCTTTATCGGCTGGAACCCCCTGCTTTTCAGAGCCTTCCATGAAAATCTTACGCTGAATCGCCATTTCTTCAGGTTTTTTCTTGCCCATTGCACGGCGTAACATATCCGCTTGCCCCAAGCTATAGCCCCCCAACACCTGGGCGATTTGCATCACCTGCTCTTGATACAAAATAACACCATTGGTTTCTTGGAGAATGGGTTTTAATTGTGGTAACGGATAAACAATTTCCTGACGCCCATGCTTACACTCAACATAAGTTCCCACCATACCTGATTCCATCGGCCCAGGGCGGTACAAGGCTACCAGTGCAATAATATCTTCAAAACAATCAGGTTTGAGTTCAGTAAGCAGCTCGCGCATGCCTTGCGACTCCACCTGAAACACGGCTTTGGTTTGACCGCGCTGCATCAATTGAAAAGTTACTTCGTCATGCATGGGGATCGCTGTAATATCGAAGCTTTCATCGCCCTTTTGTTGGCGCACCAAACGACAAGCCAAGTGAATCACAGTCAGTGTTTTAAGGCCAAGAAAATCAAATTTAATCAAACCCATTTTTTCGGAATTGCCCATATCCCACTGCACTACTTTGGACTCTGCGCCCGTCACCTTGAATAATGGTGCATTCTCCACCAAGGCTTCCCTACCAATCACCACACCCGCTGCATGGGTTCCTGCATTGCGATGTTTACCTTCCAATTTACGAGCCAAATCAAATAAACGTGCAACTTCATCATCTTCATCAATCAATTTTGCCAAGCGCTCTTCCATCTGTACGGCTTTATCCAGCGTCATTTTCAACGCGTCGGGAATCAATTTGGCAATCAGATTAACCTTGGCCAAATCCATCGCCAATACACGCCCTACATCACGCACCACTGCTTTCGCCTTCATGGCACCAAAAGTAATAATCTGGGACACCTTCTCCTCACCATACTTTTGGGTGACATAACGAATCGCTTCTTCGCGTCGAGACATGCAAAAATCAATATCAAAATCTGGCATGGAGACACGCTCAGGATTGAGGAATCGCTCAAAAAGAAGACCGTATTTAATTGGATCAAGATCGGTGATCAACATGCTGTATGCCACCAAGGATCCAGCTCCCGAGCCCCGCCCAGGTCCCACTGGTATTTCCTGATCTTTCGACCATTGGATAAAATCCGCAACAATCAAAAAATAGCCAGGAAAACCCATCTGATTGATTATATCCAACTCAAATTTTAATCGCGCTTCATATTTCTCACGATCAGCATCAGGCTTCCCAGCTAAGATCGTAGGCCAACGTGCGTCCAGTCCATTAGTCGCTTGCTGGCACATATAATCCGCCAAATTCATAGCATCGGGTGTTTGAAAATCAGGCAGTTTGTATTGCCCAAATTGCAAATCCACATTGCAACGCTTGGCAATATGCAGACTATTACTGATTGCCTCTGGCACATCCGCAAATAAATGAGCCATCTCATCATAGGATTTCATATAACATTCTTGACTGAAGCTGTGTTCTACATCATCCAAGGTTCGATTATCGCGCAGCGCCAGCATGGCTTCGAATGCCTCAAAATCATCGCGTTGAATAAAGTGACTATTATTGCTTGCCAGCAAAGGAATATCGAGCGCATAAGCCAATGCCATCAATTTTTCATTGAGCGCGCGCTGTTCAGAAGAACCATGATCCTGCAACTCAATAAAAAAGCAGTCAGACTCCCCACTTTCTTGGTTGAAAATTTCTTTGTATTCCAATGCAATAACACGCGCACCATCATCATCACCTTGTTGCAAGAGGCGTTCAATCTCACCTTGCTTGCCACTGGATAATGCAATCAGTCCAGCACCGTATTTGCGCAGTAATGCCCTATCAATACGTGGCTTATAATAAAACCCTTCCAAGTAACCAATGGAAACTAGTTTCAGTAGATTCTTCCAGCCTTCATTGTTGCGTGCCAACAAAACAATCTGTGCATAACGCGGCCCACGAGGCCCTTCAGACACCTTTTTTTTGTGATTGTCACAAACAAACAACTCACAACCCATAATCGGTTTTACACCAGCATCCAAGGCCTGCGAATAAAACTCAATCGCGCCAAATAGATTGCCATAATCTGTTAAACCCACGGCTGGCTGCCCCTGTTCAACGGCCTTGTGGATAATCTCCTTTACATTGCTCATGCCAGATAGCAATGAAAAGTCGGAGTGGTTATGTAAATGAACAAAGGGTGTAAAAGTTGAAAAAGACATGGCTCAAGACTAGGAGCCTGTCCGAGAATAGAAAGACCTACTGCGAAACCCCCATTTCGGCCATGATTTCCGTCTATTTTCGTTAAATAGAGCCTGCTAGTCGTCTAAAATAGCCGAAAATCATGACTCAAAATGGAATTTCCTCACTATGGTCTCTATTCTCGACAGGGTCATAAGCATGATTCGCCAAGCAATGACCATCTTGATTGCAATACCCCGTTTTAGTCGATCAATGGTTCGATGGGCGATTTCTTCTACATTGCAACCGCTTTTTAAGGTTCGATGCCAATCTTCAATGCGCCAACGGAGCCTATACCAACGCACACATTCAATGGCATCTTCCAATTAGTTGATTGACAGGGTAGTAAGCAAAAACCACTCAACTGGCTTCTGTCCTTCTGGTGGATATTCTTCGTGAATATGTACGATCGAAAGCGGTATGGGCTGTTTGTCTTTATGTTCTTGTGTGATCGGAGCATGCAGTTGAATTTGCCGACTTCACCAAACGATTACTAACCTGAATAATTCATAAATCGTTGTGATTATTGCGAAGAACCTTTATTTGCAACGATTTTTTTGTCGGAGTGCCGTACCAATGGATACTTCGTATACCACGCCTGTATGTCGTTCCGTATCAACAAAACTTTCCACAAGCCAAGGCTGATAGTGATAAACAGCCTCAAAGTCATCAGCAATTCGACGCA
>JAUZQT010000113.1 GCA_030950825.1 Mariprofundaceae bacterium
AAGTGTTACGCGGGCCTGGTGCAAGCCTGTACGGCAACGCAGCATTACTTGGTGTTATCAATATTATTACCCTGGACCGGGATGCTGCTTCATTGGCTTCAGTCACGGGGGGGAATTTTGGACAGGTAGGCGCTGATTTCATCCTTAATGAAAAACTAGACCACGATAGACAGCTGCTATTTTTTGCTAGTGTACGTCATCACAATGGTGAAAGGGTTAATCTTCCAGCCAGTCAGGATATGGCAAGCAATCCGGTAGCGGGCACTCAGAAAGTGGAAGGTAGGCCTTTTAACTTTGATGTTGGCATGAAATACAAGGGAACCCGTTCACAGATTTCATTTTCAGCCAGGCGATCTGCTTATAATACCCCGCGCTCCAACGATGGTGCACTACTCACTGCCAAAGATCGCTTGAGCACCCCAATTCAGGTATTTGATTTTCAGCATCTGGATGTGCAGCTACTACCTGTTTGGAACGATATTCATTTTACCTTGCAACATTATGCAGATCGTTCGTTCCTCAGAACGCCTCAATATGTGACGACGGCTCGTGATGCGGCTCCGTCAGGTAAGGCGTTTGATCTGCGTATCGAAACTGTTCGTGCAGGCATTGATTACAGTGGGCAGCTGGAACACAGAAACGGTACATTGATTGTCGGCATGCAGCTTGAAAACTTCTGGCTGCTGGACTCCTCGATTGAAACGAGCTTTGCAAATAATGCCTCACTGGTTGAATTCCCTTCACTAGCCAAGGTATCCGAATGGAATTCGGCACTGTACGTGCAGGAAAAGTATAATATTACCTCAAACTTGATTCTTAATGCCGGACTGCGCTGGGATTATTACCAATCATTCGGCAGCTCACTCAACCCTCGCTTGGCACTGATATATAATCCGCTGAATAAATTTTATATCAAAGCCATCTATGGTCGGGCATTTCAGGCACCCAGCTATTTTTATCGCACGGAAAATCAGGGGCTAGGATATGGTTCACCAACAGGGTTGAACCCTGAAACACTGGATAATTTTCAGATCAGTGTAGAAAACAGCTTTGGAAAAAGCACCTGGATTCGAGTAAGTGCTTACCATAATCGCGTCAAGAACCTGATTACACGACCCGTTGGTGCGACGACTTATCAAAACCTTGGCGGCTTAACAACGCATGGCATTGAAAGTGAGATAAAAATCAAACCCATCGAATCAATCGAAATATTTGCGACACATACCATGCTATGGTCAGTCAATAGTCAGACGGATGCGAAATTGCTAGCCGCAGGTGGAAAGCTGGCGAACATCCCACGCCATGCAATCAGTGCAGGCCTGACATGGAATTATGCGCCATCCATATCCGGTAGCTTGTACATGAATTGGCATGACAGTATTGCCTCTCCTGTTGTAGAACCAATGCCTGCACAATCTGACCCTGCGTATACCATTCCTGCTGCAGCATTGGTGAATTTAACGCTGAATGCTGATAATATTATTGACGACATTCAGGCCCAGTTGGCGGTGCATAACCTGTTTAATAAACGCGACTGGCGCGGCGGAACAACACGAATTCCCTATCCACAGGAGGGTAGAAGTTTTTTACTTACCCTCGGATATCAGTATTAGAAGTTGCTGATCTCAATGCGTAAGCACCTGTTATTCTGCCTGACGGTATGTTTCATCCTGCTCGTGCCTGGTTCGCTGCGCGCGGCAGGTATTGCCGTGCTTGCCCATGCTGATATTACCCCGTACCGTATGGCTATTGCGGCCTTCCGTGAACAGCTGAATCTACCAGTGCATGAATATTATCTAGGTGCCAACAATGAATTCCAAGCCAAAGTGAAAACAAGGATTCTCCAGCAAGAACCAGAACTCATCTTTGCCTTGGGCAAATCAGCATTGAACTTCTCGCGCAAAATGAATAGCAGTGTGCCAGTTGTCTTCAGCTTTGTTCTCTATCCGAAAGGAAAATATATGCAACAACGTGAAGCTGGTATTGCCATGTCAATCGCAGCTGAGCAGCAGTTTAAAATGCTTTTGGACGTTGCTCCAGAAATGCATAACGTTGGTGTGGTCTATAATCCAAATAAGAGCGGCGACATTATTCGACAGGCAAAATATGCTGCCTTAAAGCTGGGGATCACGCTTGTAGCAATGCCAGCTAGCAATCAGCAAGAGGCCGCCCATGCTATTGCAGATCTGATGCCTGATATTGATGCCATGTGGATGATTCCAGATACAACGGTGCTAACATCCACGACATTCAAGCAAATGATGCGTTTGTCATTGGTTCACGCTGTTGCATTGATTGGGCTGGCTCCCAAGCATGTCCGGGCTGGTAGTCTGTTTTGTCTCTCTTTTGACAACCATGCGCTGGGGCTACAAGCTGGACACATGGCTAAACGCATGTTGCAAGGAAAGAAGCTGCCCAAACTCGTCTCTCCTGATGTCGTTCGTTTGGTGATTAATCATCAGGCTGCCAACAGGCTTGGGCTTCATCTTCCGACGTTGTTATTGGAAAAAGCTGCGCACGTTTATCCTGAAAAAAATAGAAGGAACAAATGAAACTGTTTTTTTACTCTCTTCGCTCCCGAATCTTTTTATCCATCACCATGATCGTGGTGGTATTAAGTGTTGTATTCGGTTGGTTATCAATCGCCCAACAAACATCATCACTTCAAGAAGAATTGATCGAGCGCGGCCAGATGACTGCACGACATCTGGCCTATGGTGTCGAACTCGGTATTTTAACGCATGATATATCAGGCCTTGATAAGATGCTTAAGAAGCTGCTGCAAGAGAAAGATGTGCTTTATGCAGAGATTCATAATATGGATGGGGAAATAGTCACCTTAGAAGCTTCAAAGGAATCGGATATTATCTGGGATGATTCTGATACTGCTATGGACAGGGCTGGCCAAACCACGAAAGAACCATGGGTGAAAGGTAAGTTAGGAAAGACGGAAGTGTATGAATTCCATATGCCCGTCGTCAGTGAAATCAATGCCATTGCAGAAGCGATGCTGCTTGATGACACAGCTGGCACTGACAAGATCCAACAAACCATTGGTGATATTCATGTAGCGCTAAGTACAGCGAGTATCCGAATGGCAATCCATAAAACGATCATGGAGGGAATCGGCATATTTATGATATTTCTGGTACTGGCCCTGCTCACCGCGTGGTGGCTGGCGCGCGCATTGACGCGACCCCTTGAACGCATGAGCAAAGTGATTGAAAAGACCAAGTTAGGGGAATTAAATCAACGTATTGATCTGGTCGGCCAGAATGAAATCACGCAACTGGGCATGAGCTTCAACCATATGTTGGATGTGCTCGCAGAACGTGATGAAAACTTGCATACACAGCAGCGCACCATGCAGGTTATTCTTGATACAGCTCCAGTTGGCATCTGGATGCTCGGGACGGATCGCCGCATCAAATTTATAAACAAGGCTTTTTCTTCAGCCATTGGCATGCCTGAACAAGCCGTTTTAGATGCAAAAAACTATGCAAGTTTATTTCCAAAAGATGTCGCCAGTCAATGCATAACATCTGATGACCGTTGCTTTAAAAAGCAAGGGCTGATCACCAGTCAGGAGCACATCCCCTGTGTGGATGGCAAGGTACACGTGTTTGATATTGCCAAAGCACCGCTTCAAAATGAACAGGGGCAAATGACAGGGCTGGTCGGTATTGCTATTGATGCTACAGGCAGGTTGGAAGCGGATGCAGAAAAAGCGAAGATGCAGAAACAGGTCGAACACAGCCAGCGGCTGGAGAGCCTGGGGGTTCTAGCTGGAGGAATTGCACATGATTTTAACAACCTTTTGACCTCCATCATGGGCAATGCTGCTTTGGCCGAGCGTAAAATTATGGATGATCCTTCTACGGGCAAGAAATTTCTGTCCAAGATCGTTCACGCTTCCGAAAAAGCAGCGCTACTTTGTAAACAGATGTTGGCTTATTCAGGCAAAGGGCACTTCCTTATCCAAGCTATTCATTTGTCCAGCATGGTTGAAAGCATTACCAGTTTGTTGGGGGTATCGATTCATGGGGGAATCAAACTGAAATATCATCTAGCTGAGCAACTTCCTAACATCAATGCGGATGAAGCCCAGTTGCAACAGGTGATTATGAACCTAGTTATTAATGCATCGGATGCGATGGAAGAAGGCAACGGTGTTATTTCTATCTCCACAGGTCATATGTATGCCGATGCAGCATATTTGACTCAGTTATCGATTGATTTAGGGGTTCAATTGGATGTAGGTGACTATGTGTATCTGGAAGTATCCGATACAGGTTGTGGCATGGATCAGGAGACGCAGAAGCGTATATTTGAACCGTTTTTTACGACCAAATTTACAGGCAGGGGTCTTGGCATGAGCGCAGTACAGGGCATTGTACGAGGGCATAAGGGCGCAATGTACTTATACAGTGAGCCAGGT
>JAUZQT010000114.1 GCA_030950825.1 Mariprofundaceae bacterium
TTCTCCCAAAGGAACGACCTCTCCTGTTGGGTTGGGGTATAATGCAAGGATGTTGGATTTTGTAGAGAACTATTGGGATTTGAGCAGAGCTTCTAGTAAATCAGATAGTTTAAAACGAATGATGAATGCAATAGGTGCTGTATAGTAAGTAATTACAATTATTGAATGTTCTGGCGGTTAAATAAAATTAGGGGGGGGGTAACTAGGAGGCTGTCCGAGAATAGAAAGGCCTACTGCGAAACCCCCATTTCGGCCATGATCTCTATTCTCGGACAGCCTCCTAGATTAAATATTATTTGGCAGGGATAGTAAGCTGAAGGCTTTTAGCTCGCATTATTCTAGAGTTACGTCTGCAACGAGCATTTGCGTTTGCACATCAAGATGGGTTGCTTGCTGTGTTTGATGATGCAGCAAAGTGATTCGATTGGTTGTGTGAATGATAATGCTTTGCTATCTGCCACCGCATAAGGGAAATCGTTGCGGAAAAACGCACGCAGACAGGCAGCAGTATTTGTGAATAATGCGGCTTAGCGTCAAACGGCACAAAAACAGCGGTGGCAGTAAAAGAACAACAAATCAGAATAATTACAAGGGGAGAATGAAATCATGGGTATAGAACAAGCGTTGCAGGCACGTAGTGAGTCCAAATGTGAGCTGTGTGCAGCAACTGAAAAATTGGCTGTCTATGAAGTTCCACCAAGCGCCGATATTGGTGCAGAGCAGTGCATACTGGCCTGTGAAATGTGCCGTGATCAGATCGAGAATCCTGAAAAGGTGAATGCCAACCACTGGCGTTGTTTGAATGATAGCATGTGGAGTCAGGTGCCTGCTGTGCAAGTGATGGCATGGCGTATGTTGACCCGCTTGCGCCATGAAGGCTGGCCGCAAGATTTGTTGGATATGATGTATTTAGAAGGTGATGTGAAAGTTTGGGCAGAATCAGGTATGGCAAGTGATACCGAGAATGCCGTGGTACATCAAGATAGCAATGGCGCTGTTCTTGAAATTGGTGACACGGTGACCTTGATTAAGGATTTGAATGTGAAAGGTGGTGGCTTTACCGCCAAACGTGGTACCGCTGTGCGAAATATTCGATTGGTCGCAGATAATGCTGAGCATATTGAAGGGCGTGTAAGCAGCCAGTTGATTGTAATTCTTACGCAGTTTGTGAAAAAATCCAATTGATACGGATGACTTATGTTAGAAAGCCATAAGGGAGCATATATGCGTGCAATGATGATTCACAAGGCTGGCGCTGCAAACCTCTTGCAAGCGATTGATATACATAAACCAAGTATCACTGAACCCAATCAAGTATTGGTGCAAGTTTTTGCTGCGGGAGTGAATCCCATTGATAGCAAACTTCGTGGCAATGGGATGTTTTTTCCAGATGCCTACCCTGCCATCTTGGGTTGTGATGGCGCGGGCGTTGTAGAAGCTGTGGGTAGTGATGTTGATGTTTTTTCGCCGGGTGATGCTGTGTATTATTGTTATGGCGGACTTGGCCAGCGACATGAGCAACAATCACAAGGCAATTATGCGGAATATATCGTTGTGCCATCGGAATTTCTTGCCAGAAAACCTGAATCAATGGGTTATTTACAAGCCGCCGCTGCACCGTTGATATTGATTACTGCTTGGGAATCTTTGTTTGATCGCGCAGCTTTGCAATCGGGTCAAAAGGTGTTTATACATGCTGGCGCTGGTGGTGTTGGGCATGTAGCTATTCAACTGGCAAAGATAGCTGGTTGCGAGGTGGCCGCAACGGTGAGTGATGGCGAAAAAGAAGCGTTTGTTCGACAACTGGGCGCTGATAAGGTGATTGATTATACACGTGAAGATGTCGCCGAGGCATTGCTTGCTTGGACGGATGGGAAGGGGGTGAATGTTGCCTTAGATACAGTCGGCGGTGATGCCTTCGAGCAGTTAATTCCCGCAATGGCGCACTACAGTGATTTGGTCAGTATTTTGCAAGTTCCAAAAACAAGCAACTGGAAAGCCTTGCGTATGAAGAATGTTCGAGTATCGCAAGAGTTAATGCTTGCACCGATGCTGTCAGATATAAAAGCAGGGGCGCAACATCACGCCGCTATTCTGGAACAATGTGCACAGCTCATTGATGCTGAGAAATTGCAAGTTCATGTCAGCAAGATATTGCCGCTGGAAGATGCTGCGCAAGCGCACCAGATGATCGAAAAAGGGCATATGCAAGGTAAAATAGTGTTAGCTATTGCGGGTGAGGAAATAATTGAATAAATCAGTGGTGAAATGATTGTAACTATTCACCTCACTTACAATATACTTTACCAAGTTATAAAAGCTCGCCTTTGGCGCCTTGAATCCGCATTTTTATCCTACGCATAACCTGGATACTTTATTATTCCCGAGACCCTTAGAATTTTATTCTGTTTGTTTTTAACACGGGCAAGGATTCCCTGATTTTCCGTAGCTTGCTTGAATCAAGCTTACTGGTAATCACGCCATCGCCATCGCCATCAGGAAGTGCTAAGATTATTTTTCCCCAAGGAACGAATAAGGTTAGATCGTGTGAGCGGAGCGAACTTTTTATGAAGGTGGTAGAAAATGAAAAGTGAATATGATTTATCCAAGATGCAATCAAAGAAAAAACCATATGCCTCGAAACTCAAAAAGCCTGTTACAATGAGGCTGAGCGAGGATGTTATTGATTATTTCAAATCAATGGCAAAAGGCTCAGATATTCCTTATCAAACACTGATCAATTTATATCTACGTGATTGCCTAACGCAACAGCGGAAGCTTGATATTTCATGGCATTCATAACCCTAATCGGGATAGGAAGCTGCTCTAGCCCGCATTATTTACAAATGCTGCCGCGCCCTCGCTTGCTCCTTTGTCCGCAACGAATCCTTTGCCAATCGACCGTATGCATGGCTACGGCACTCTTTCACTTTTACTCCCAGTTTGATCAATGCCCGAATGCGCTTTTTTTGGTCTGCGCCACTGTTCTCCGTAACACAACCTTAAACGCCTTATTATCCATAAAGTGGCATATGGCTACAGAGATATGGAGTTCCTAAAATTAAAAATCCTCTCAATGTATGAAAATCGTGAGGATGCATTTTTCGGATGAACCTAAAATACCTTTTCACAAATTACAGGAAACTCCGAAAAATTATTTTGGAGAATAGTAAGCAGTGTGTTAAAAACTATAGCTCTACAATCAACCTTCTCCAAACAAATCTCTCGTGTATACTTTTTCTTTAACATCCATCACTTCATCCGCCAGCCGATTCGCAACGATTACATCCGACATAGATTTGAATACACTTAAATCTTTTATTACTTTTGAGCGAAAAAATATATTTTCTTTCAACACAGGTTCATACACAACCACTTCAATGCCCTTGGCTTTAATACGCTTCATCACACCCTGAACGGACGAATCCCTAAAATTATCCGAGCCACTCTTCATAATCAACCTGTAAATACCAACAATTTTTGGATTCTTCCTAATAATGGTGTCGGCAATAAAATCTTTCCGAAAACTATTTGCCTCAACAATGGCACCAATAAGACTGCTCGGGATGCTCTCATAGTTCGCTCTTAACTGTTTCGTATCTTTGGGCAAACAGTAACCACCATAACCAAAAGATGGGTTGCTATAATGACTCCCTATACGCGGGTCCAAACCAACCCCTTCAATCATCTTCTTACTATCCAAGCCGTGGCTTTCCGCATAACTATCCAGCTCATTAAAATAGGCGATCCGCATCGCCAAATAGGTGTTTGAGAACAATTTAATTGCTTCTGCTTCTGTTGCATTTGTAAATAATAATGGAATATCACTTTTCTTTGCCCCTTCCACCAGCAAAGAGGCAAACAGCTCAGCGCGTTCTGAACGCTCGCCTAAAATGATGCGCGAAGGATAAAGGTTGTCATATAGTGCCGTTCCTTCGCGTAAGAACTCTGGCGAAAAAATAAGCTGGTCACAACCAAGTTCTTTCTTGAGATTGGCAGTAAAGCCAACTGGAACCGTTGATTTAATGATAATCACAGCGCATGGATTCAAACGAATCACGTCTTTAACCACGGCTTCAACTGTTGCAGTATTAAAATAATTTTTCACTGGGTCATAATCAGTCGGCGTCGCAATAATTACAAAGTCAGCGCCTTCATAAGCCTCTTTTGCATCCAGCGTGGCTTTAAAATCAAGTGTTTGATGACTTAAAAAGGCTTCAATATCTTTATCAGCAATGGGGGACTTACCCACATTTAACAGAGATACTTTTTCAGCAAGCACATCCAAGGCAACAACCTCATGATTTTGTGCTAAAAGTATAGCATTGGATAAACCCACATAACCTATTCCTGCCACTGCAATTTTCATTTATTTAGCCCTATACCGACGTACTGTGCAAAACTCAATCCTCGTAACTATTCAACATGCTCACAAGGTGTCCAACCTATCTCTAAAAAACGTCACTCCCAAGTGCCTGGCTGTGCGTGTCGCACGCAGACATTCGAGGATGATGACACAATGGATATATCGAATAAATCAATAATGAGCTGAATTCAGGAATAATTACAATTCATCAAAGATGAAGAAGGCACGGCATATGCCGGCCTTTCAAAATACAATCACACGTTAATCGTCCGGCTTATCGCTTTTTTTCTTACTATCATCTCCATCGTCTTTTTCCTCATCCGAATCGGAAACAGTCAAGTCATCCTCAATTTTTGCCAGCTTCTTCTTGCCAATGCCTTTCACATCAACCAAATCATCCACCGATTTAAATCCACCATGCGCTTCGCGGTGCGCTATAATTGCTGCTGCAGTTTTTACACCAATACCCTTCAGCTGCTGCAACTGCTCTGCTGTTGCAGTGTTCAAGTCAATTTTATCACCCGCATAAGCGGAACCTGTTAACATCAAAAAAGCTGCCATGATAGCCATCAAACTCATTTTAAAATTCATCACCGAACCTCCTGTTTATAACCCTACAAATACAAAGACTATGCCAACGGTAAATCAAAACAAGTAAAATTCAGGCATCCTTCATATTACGCCAAAAGTAGTTGACACTTTTTTAAGATAAACCGCTATCTACATAGCATTCAGCACGAAAAGTGTAAACCACGATATGAAGGATGCCAAAATTCACCGTCTTCCTGCAAGAGCTCATCAAACCTTCCACTGTAAAAGTTTAGGCTCCTTAAGGTCTACTCCCTTCACTCGCCATATCCAGCGTCATCACTGCCACAGCCTCACTGGGATCCTCAAGACCCAATCGATCACGCAAATCATCAAACGCTAACTGCTGCTGCGAGTATCGTTGATCTTTTTTTAGTAAAGGCAGTATATTTTTTAAAATCGCATCCACTGTTGCCTTTTCTTGAATCAGTTCAGGCATTACAGGCTTATCATCTAGTAAAATATTTGCCAAACCAGCACATGTCGTGCCCACCAGTTTGCGTGCCAGCCATATAGTTAAAGGGGAACTTTTGTACACCAACACTGTCGGTACATTCCATAAAGCCAACTCTAAAGTCGCCGTTCCTGATACTGCTATCGCAGCATCCGCACGCAAGGCATAATTCTCTTCTAGGCGATCCAACACGCATACGCCTGCATCCAATAAGGGTTTTAGTTGTACGTCAGTCACGCCAGGAGCACGCGGTGTCACACCCACAATACTGGGCATCTCTTTTTTGATTCTTTGGTAAGCCGCTGCCAAAAGTTGGGCATGCATCGCCAATTCACTGTACCGACTACCTGGCAATAAAGCCAGCAAAGGTGCCTCAGGCGGCATCGCCAAACGCTGCTTCAATTCAGTTTGACTCCAACCATGCCGACATGCCAATGAACTCGGGTTGCCAACATAACGAGCATCAATCTCCCTATCCGAAAACCACTGGGGCTCAAATGGCAAAATACATGCCAAACGATCTTGCGCACGCTGCAAACGCTTCGCACGCCAATGTCCCCATGCCCATAGTTTTGGCGCTATATAATACAATACTGGAATACCCAAACGACGCAATTTTTCACCTAAACGCATGTTAAAACCTGGAAAATCCACCAAAACAGCCACATCAGGCTTTTCTTTTTCAGCCCAACTACACACTTCTTGGCCAATACTATAAATGCGAGGGAGCGCCTTTAACACATCACCAATACCCATCACATTTAATGACTCCATACGGCATAAAGTATCGCAACCAACCTCGCGCATCGCTGGGCCAGCTATTGCAGTCAACTTGATGTTTTTTTGCTGTTTTCGCAACGCACGCATAATACTAGAAGCATGCATATCACCCGAAACTTCCCCTGCACTGATGAAAATATTTATCGGTCTAGGCGTGTTCACCGCTCAATCACTATTCCAAAAACACATAGGCCATATTTTTTAGCCAAAACATCCAATTGTTGACGCTCTATCAATAAAGTAATACCCGCTTCTACCGCCAAACAGCGGCAACCAGCCTTATGCATTTGATGTAAGGTGTCAGGGCCAATCGCAGGCACGTCAAAGCGAAAATCCTGCTTGGGCTTTGCCACTTTCACAACCACAGCTTTACCACTTCCCAAGCTTCCACCGCGTTTAATGGCTTCATCGGTACCTTCAATAGCCTCTACAGCCAATACCGCACACTCTTGCACAACAACAGTCTGCCCAATATCCAAAGCGGCAATACCACGCGCCTGTATGGCACCAAAATCCATATCTTGCAATTGTTTTTTAGATGGCTGAGAACCAAACAGCAACCCTTTTTTCGCGATCATCTGATGTGCATATTTCACTTGTGATAATACTGTGATACCTGCATCCGACAAAAGCTGGGTAATTTTCAACATGATCGAATCATCACGGCGATCAGCAAGGCTTAGCAATGCTTTTACAGCCACAAAATCAGGACGGAAATTGCGAAATAAGTGCAATTTCTGAACCTTGCCCGCCATGATGACTTGTGTCACACCCAATGATTGAAAGGCTTTAATCATCCCTCCAATTTTCCCGACATGCAACCAACACACCGACGCTGCTAGCTGTTCAATATCAGGCGATGTTTCTTCTTTCGCTGCCACCACGTGTACTTCAAAGCCTTTTTCATTGAGCGAGCGTGTTAATTCAAGTGGAAAAGACCCGTAACCTGCAATCAAGCCTATTTTTTCTGACATTTTCCCACCCAAGCAAGGCCAACAAACATTAGCTCTGATCCCGCCGGTGAACAGTGAAGCCTTTTTTTGAGCTACCAACAAAGGCCACCAAGTGCTCAGCGCAATCATCACCTTCTGCCAATACATTCGCTTCTGCCAAACGCTGATCCAAACGCTCATTGCCTTGCAATAAAATACGATAGACTTCTTTCAATAAACGAATGCGATGCGTTGCAATACCTTGGCGCTTTAAGCCAACCAAATTTAACCCTACCAAACCTGGGCGGTAGCCACCCGCTGTCAAACAAAACGGCGGCACATCTTTTACAATACCACTCATACCACCAATCATGGCATAGCGACCAATACGTAAAAACTGATGAATGGCAGACATACCACCAATAATCGCACCATCATCCACAAAAACATGACCTGCCAATGTTGCACAATTTGCCATCACAATATCATCACCCAAACGGCAGTCGTGTGCCACATGGGAATAAGCCATAAGTAGATTATTATCACCTATCGCGGTCACCATGCCCCCACCTTCAGTTCCAGGGTTAATGGTCACATTCTCACGAATCGTATTACCATCCCCAATGACCACCTCAGAGGCTTCGCCATGGTACTTTAAATCTTGCGGCTCATGCCCAATACTGGCGAAAGGAAATACACGATTGTTTTCCCCCAATATTGTGCGACCACTTAAAACGACATGTGACATGAGTTGCGTCCCATTTCCTACACGAACATGCGCATCAATCACACAATAAGGGCCAACCGAAACCCCTTCACCCAACGCAGCTTTATCCGAGACAACCGCAGTTGAGTGAACGGAAACACTCATGCCTGCTCCTTCGGCATCAACGTTGCCATCAAGGTGCCCGAACATACCAGTGTGCCATCCACAAATGCTTCGCCTTTAAATTTCCACATATGACCACGACGGCGCAAGCATGTAAGCTCAAAGATCAACTGATCACCTGGACGAACGGGTTTGCGAAAGCGAACGCCATCAATGCCTGTAAAGTAAACCAAAAATTCTTGGTCTTTCGGGGCTGATTGAAAAGCAAGAATGCCGCCCACTTGTGCCATCGCTTCCACAATCAAAACACCTGGCATCACTGGGAAATCAGGAAAGTGCCCCGCAAAATGCGGCTCGTTTACCGTGACATTTTTTAGTGCACGAATGGACACTTCAGGCTCAAAATCCAACACCTTATCCACCAATAAAAGAGGATAGCGATGCGGTAAATAACGCATAATCTCATCAATATTCAATTCGGCCATACTTTTATCCACCTACGCTTACGGTATTTTTTTTATTTTCTTCCAAATTTCAGGCAAACGCATGACCAAAGCCGACGTTTTCAACCACATTCGATGCGGCACTGCGGGCATACCTGCATAAACTCCACCTGCTTCCAAATCACCTATCACACCTGTCTGTCCCGCAATTTGACAACCATCTCCAATCGTAAGGTGGCCTGCAACACCCGTTTGTCCACCCAGCTGGCAGCCCTTACCAATCGTTGTTGAGCCAGAAATACCAACCTGACTGGCCATCACAGTCAGCGGCCCCACATCTACATTGTGTCCAATCTGAATCAGGTTATCCAGTTTCACACCTTGCTGAATCACAGTGTCACTCAGAGCACCACGATCAATGCAAGTGTTGGCACCAATTTCCACATCATCGTGCAATACAACACAACCAACTTGTGGAATCTTCAAATGCTTTTGCCCTGTCCATGCATAGCCAAAACCATCCGAGCCAATCACTGCCCCTGCTTGAATAATAACACGGTTATGCAGTTTACATGCATATTCAATCTTTACCCCCGCATGCAATAAGCATTCATGACCAATATGCACACCTTCAGCAATCAAACAACCCGCTTCAAGACGGGTTCCAGAATCTATTTTTACACCCGCAGCAATCACACAAGCAGCCGCGATATCCACATCATCCGCAATATCCGCCGATTCATCAATGTAAGCTGTGGCATGTCGTATGCCAGAGCTTTTTAAATTAGGGTGAAAATAACGTTGTAAAGTCGCAAAAGCCAAGTATGGATCGGCGACACAAATGACTGCTTGATCACACTCCAAGTCCGACACTATAGACTCGGAAACAAGCACCGCAGCAGCGTGACTGTGAAAGAGATCCTGCTTATAACGCTGGCTTGTCAGAAATGAAATTTCATTACGCTGAGCGTTTTTCAAGGTATTAACGGCAACAATGACGGTCTTACTATTGCCACCCTGTAAGCGCCCACCCAGCAACGCAACAACGCCTTCAATGCACAGCGTTCTAGGCATAAATACTATTCTTTCTTATCAAGAATCTTGGTGATATCTGCGGTAACATCCAAACTAGGGCTTGCAAAAATCATGTTCGATTTTGGCAAAATTAAATCATAGCCATTCTTTTTACCATAGTTGCGTACTGCTTTATAAAAAGTAGACACAGCCTTTTCATACAAACGATTTCGTTCCGCAAGCAACTCATCTTGTGCATCTTGCTGTTTGCGTGCTGCAGCTTTCGCTAGGTCTTTCAACTCATCCTGCTTCTGAGACAGTCGCTCTGATGACATCGCCATTGATTGACTCAATATATCCTTTTTGGCTTGCTGAATCTTTAAACCCAATGCCTCTAATTCTTTTGATTTTTTAATTCGCAACGCTTCCCAGTGCTTTAGTCCATTTTGATATGACTGGGTATTTTCTAGCGAGCTTTTCATATCAACATAGGCAATTTTCATGCCTTCAGCCGTTGATATACCCACACTCAAAAAGGCTGCCAAGGCAGTACCTACCACCACTCTTTTCAACATAATTACTCCTTCAAATACGACTTGAGGCAAAATCAAAGCAATGCCCCTAAAATTTCCAACACCAATCGGTCATTCAAAGCATTAAAAATACAATTAGAACGAGCGACCCAAACCAAACTCAAATGTGCGCAACACATCACCAGGTTGTTTTTTCAAAACCTTAGCCCAAGATAGCGTGACTGGCCCCACGGGAGACGTCCACTCAATACCAAATCCTGCCGAGGCACGAATACTGGATACTGAAAAAGGGGTCGAAATATTCGTTAAGTTCTCATTCCCCCATACTGTTCCTATATCAGAAAATAATACTGCACGAAAACCTTCGGTCTGAACATATGGAAAAGGGAAATAGAAATTTAGTGCCCCCGTTAGTTGTTTATCACCACCAATGGGGTCAAGCTTCCCTGATTCCCGCAATGAAATCCCAAAATAGTCAAAGCCACGCACAGAGCCTATACCACCCAATGAATAACGGCGATAAATAGGTACATCCACCCCAGAATAACCTTGTATCGTTTTCATTTCCATACCAGCACTTAATACAAAGTCTTCCGCAAGGGGCAAAAAGCCTTTTAAAGTAGCGCCAGCTTCCCAGAAACGATTATTCCCACCCAGACCCGCAACCCCCAAACTCACACGGTGGGTGAAGCCCTTCGTCGTTGATATAAATCGATCTCTAGTTTCAAAAGAAAAGGTTTGTGTTAATTCACTGGTGATTTGCTTTCCGGCTTGAGAGCGCAATAAAAAGGATGCATATGGATCAATATCGGTTAAATTTGAATTGGTATAACGGTAACCAATGCCATAATTCAGTGACTCCGAAACTGGAATTGAAAGGCTAAGACCACCACCAAAGTCATCTTGTGTATAAAGCCTTGCTGTACTTAGTGCTGTATTTAATTTTGTTTGCGTTTTACTAAGCGTCAGTGTCGTCGCAATATTCGTATCCATAAAATAGGGATCCGTTAGACTAACATTAAAGTTTTGCGTAACTTGACCGACATCCGCAGTTAGATTACCCGCATATCCTTTACCAAACAAATTCTTTTGCGATGTTTTCACACGAAACATCACTTTCTCAAGCTGAGAAAAGCCTGCCCCTACAATAAGTGATCCCGTTTGATCTTCTTCAACTTTAATTTTTGTATTCACACGATCATCGGCGCTACCACGTGGCATTGAAATACGCACATCTTTAAATAAAGGCGAACGTGTTAATGCCTCTTTGCTTAATTTCATCTTTGTCGCAGAGTAACGTTCTGACTCATCAATGCGCATTTCACGTCGCAATACACCATCATCGGTCTTTTCATTCCCTTCAATCTCAATACGTTCTATATAAACTTCGCGACCCTTCTCTATATCGAAAACAATGCCTACAGTTCTATCTGCAACATCACGTTTAAACAACGGAGTAACACTATTAAAGGCATAGCCCTCATCACCAACCAGCAAGGATAATTTATCAATCGTTTCACGCAAATCTGATACACTATACACCTGCCCTTCCTGCATCGTAATAGCCTTCAGTAGCTGCTCTTTGGTTGGCTCCATATCCCCTTGGACATCAAGCGATCGTACATGATAAAGAGCCCCTTCATGCAGCGAGAAAGTCAAATAAAAGTCTTCTTTATTGGGTGTTAAAGAGAGCTGTGATGATTCAATCTTTATATCTAAAAAACCTTTATTCTGATAAAATTCAATCAGCTTTTGGCCATCATTGGCAAATTTTTTAGTATCAATCACGTTTTTATTACTAACCCACGAAAGCAACCCAGACACGGATGCCGATACTTCATCCGCCAGCTTGGCATCGGAAAAGTTTTCATTGCCAATAAAACGAAGTTGTTGAATATACGTTTTCGCCCCTTCAATCACATGCATCCTCAGCTTCAAGCCACCGTCAGCAAGGATTTCTTTTTCAGCATTCACCTTGAGTTGATAATAGCCTTCTTTCACATAGCCCTTGCGAATTGTATTGATATCCGAGCGCAATTTCGCCTCACTGAATATAACACCTTCTTTCAACTTCAACTTACGTTTCATATCCTTATAGGTAACTTCTTCATTACCATCCATACGATAGTCTGTAATAAAAGGGTTTTCCCGAACGTGAAATATCAGTTGCACCCCACCCTTTTTTGTTGATCCTGATACTTTCAAGTCAGCATAATTGCCTGTAGCATACATCTTCTGAATATCACGGCTTAAAGCGCGGCGCTTAAACACCCCACCAACCTTACTCGTCAAACTCGCCAAAATTGCAGCACTTTCCAAATATCGATTGCCCGCCACCTTAATGCCAACAATTTTTTTGCCAATCAGGGCACTTGATGTCAAGCCCTCCCTAAACGATGCCGCTGCAACTTCGCCAACGCTATGTCCTGACACCCACAATAGGCACAATAGTACCCATAAATATTGCACTCGCATCATCAGCCCCTAAACAACCGCATTAAATCATTATAAAAAGCAAACGTCATCAGTGCTGCAATCAATAGCATCCCCAATAATTGCATGCGTTCCATCATCATCACCGACAATGGTTTACCACGCAGCTTTTCCAAGGTTAAATAAACCAGATGCCCACCATCTAAAATAGGGATAGGAAGAAAATTCAACACACCAAGATTCACTGAAATAAGAGCCAAAAAGGTAATAAATGCTGCCAGCCCCAAATCAGCCGTACGCCCTGCTAATTGAGCAATGGCAATCGGACCACCCAAATTATCAGGTGAAATAGCCGATGTAATCATTTTACCCAGCACTTGCACTGTTAACACAGTCATTTCCACAGTACGGGTGAACCCATAAGCAACACCCTCCCATAAGCCCATGCGATATATTATTGGGTCTGATAAGGGTTTTGCCATCAAGTGGACACCCATGCGACCCACACCAGGATCAGCTCCAGCTTTTGGCACCACCGACAATTGCAAGTACGTGTCAGCGCGCAAAACACCCAGTGTTAACGGCTTACCAGCATGCTGCTGAATACTTCGAATCAATGCCCTTACCGTAGCAACATCTTTGCCTTCAATCTGTATAATTTGATCACCAGGCATCAAACCTGCCCGATCAGCTGGGGAGCTAGGAATCACCGAATCAATAAAAACAAGCGTGCCCAAACCAAGCCCCAATCCATCTTCAGAGACATTGACCAACAAGGCATCTTGCTCAAATTCTTTCACTGGCATGGTCACAGATACCGGCATATCTTGGCGCGTATAAACAATATCAACTTCTTTGCCAACAGTCTCTTTGAGCGACTCTTCAAATTGCTGCCAAGAAACAACGCCATTGCCGTTGACTGATTTCAGCACATCACCAGCCATCAAACCAGCCCGTTCAGCAACAGAGCCTGGCAGCACATTACCGACAATTGGCGGCATAACATTCTGCCCCAACCATGCAACCATCATGTATGCCACAATGGCGAAAATAAAATTAAATATGGGGCCAGCAGCAGCAACAGAAGCGCGTTTCCAAACTGCTTGCACATGATAAGCCCGTGCCAATTCAGTCTCAGAAAGTTGCTCTCCCTGTCCTTCCAGCTGCCTTTCACCTTGTTCATCAAGGTTCTCACCCAACATTTTGACATAACCACCCAAAGGAATGGCCGCAATGACATACTCCACTTCACCATCTTTACCACGCCAAGAAAAAATCGCTGGGCCAAAACCAATCGAGAATTTCTCCACACGAATACCCAGTTTTCGTGCAACAATAAAGTGTCCATATTCATGCACGGTAACCAACACCGCTATGGCAAATATAAAGGCCAAAACTGTGTGTACTGTTTCCATCATAGTATCATCATCTCCTGCGCCAAAACACGCGCTTCGCGGTCATACGACCAGACAGCCTCTAGACTATCAACGGGGACATTTTCCACCCGCAGCAAAACAGCTTCAACGGTTGTTACAATATCCATAAAACCAATTTTTCGATCTCGAAAAGCCTGATTTGCAACCTCATTGGCCGCATTGAGAGAAATGGCTAAAGAATCTCCGCCACGCATAACATCCTGAACCAAGCGCATGGCTGGAAAGCGTGCAATATCCACTGCCTGAAAATCCAAACGCCCCGTTTTCGCCAAATCAAGCCAAGGAATACCAGCTTCCAAACGTTCACCAGTTTGTAAGGCGTAGGCAATCGGTGAGCGCATATCTTGCTCAGCGAGCTGCGCCAAAACAGAGCCATCACGATATTCGACCATGGCATGCACAATACTCTGAGGATGAATGATTGCGGACAACTTATCCGCAGGCATATCAAACAACCAGCGTGCCTCAATCAATTCAAGTGCTTTATTCATCATGGTTGCAGAGTCAACGCTTATTTTCGCGCCCATATTCCAATTCGGATGTGCTATGGCTTCTTCAGGTGTCACATTAACCAGACTAGCAGGATCCCGATCACGAAAGGGGCCACCTGAAGCCGTTAAAATAATCCGTGTAATGGAATCATGATCATGGCCAGCCAAGGCCTGATGAACTGCAGCATGTTCAGAATCTACAGGCACAACCACCGCATCATACTCTTTTGCCGCTTGCATAAAAATACGACCAGCCGTTACCAAGCACTCTTTGTTTGCCAAGCCCACACGTTTCCCCGCATAAACCGCTGCCAGTGCAGCAGGCAAACCTGCCGAGCCAACCATCGCAGCCATGACCATATCAACTGAGCTATCCGATGCAGCTGCAATCGCTGCATCCATCCCACTTTGCAGCTCTACGCCAGCTGGCAGTTTACCCTTTAATTCAGCCGCAGACCCTGCATCAGTCATCACCACAACTTCAGGGTTTAATTGATGTGCCAAAGCCAACATACGTTGGCTGTTTCGATGACCCACCAAAGCATAAGCCTTGAACTTATCAGGATGACGCAACATCACATCCGCAGTACTGGCTCCAATTGAGCCCGTTGCACCCAATACGGTTAGCTTCATTGTTTTTTCATTCATGTGAACAACATCCAAATAAGTCCTACGGCGGGAATTGCGGGCAATAGCGCATCAATACGATCCAAGAGGCCTCCATGACCAGGCAGCATATTCCCACTGTCTTTCACACCCACGGCTCGTTTTAACATAGACTCAGCCAAATCACCCAACACAGCACAAAATACCAGCACAACACCCAGCAGCAGTGCCAAATAAAGCGACATGTCGATCCAAACGAACCAAATAATTGAAGCTACCGCCACACCAGCCAGTGCTCCGCCAGCCAAGCCTTCCAAGGTTTTACCTGGACTGACCACAGGGCACAGCTTTCGTTCACCCCATGTTTTGCCAGTAAAATATGCTGCAATGTCTGCTGCCCAAACACCAGCACAAGCCCCTGCGATAAAAACAACACCATCCGCGCGTGCATGCAATTGCATCATCACCAGCACAAACAGTGTCAACCAAAGCATCATCCACTGTGCATACGCCAATTTGCGAAACGCTACTTCCAATGCTCCGTGTTTGGCATAAACAATCAGCAAGAATGTCCAAGCTATTATCAGCACAAGCCATGCCACAGCCAACATATCCCATGCCCCATGCCCCAACACCAGCAAACCCCACATCAAACCTGCAGTTAAGCTATAAGCCACACGCTGCTGCATATCCACCATACGCAACAATTCCACCGTTGCGACCATTGCAATCAAACCCAATACAAGATCAAACCAGCGTGGCGGCAAAAAAAACAACCAAACAATAGCGCCCGCAAACAACGCACTTGCCGTTATGATGCGCAAACCCAATTCACCCATCGTGTGTTTCACCTTTTAACTGCTCACTGGTTTTCCCAAAGCGCCGCTCACGCCCAGCATAATCATCCAAAGCAGCCTGAAAATCTGCTTGACTATATTCAGGCCAAAGACGATCCGTGAAGAACAACTCGGCATAGGCTGCATCCCAAAGATGAAAATTGGAAATCCGCTGCTCTCCACCTGTTCGAATTAACAAGTCAACTGGCAAAACATCATCTCGCCCTAGAAAAGCCCGAAAATTCTCTGCATTCAACTGTTCCAAAGCTTCATTTTTAGCATCGGCATCCTGAAAAGATGCACAAAAACGTTTAATTCCCTCAATAATTTCCTGCTGACCACCATAGTTCAGACATAAAATAACATCAATTTTTGTATTGTTTTCAGTTGCCTTACATGCTTTCTGCAAAGATTTTCGAGCAATCCATGGTAGCTTTGAAACATCACCCAAAGTTAAGAGTCGCGCTCCGCGTTCACACATTCTCGGGATTTCCAGTGGTAACAGCGTTGCCATTAAGGTCATCAGCGCCGTAATTTCTAGCTTGGGGCGCTTCCAATTTTCAGTTGAAAATGCATAGAGGGAGACTTGTTTAACACCCGCATCCGATGCCCACTCAATAATGTCACGTACACGCCCAGCACCCTTTCTATGTCCTTCCACACGCGGCAAGCCCTGAGATTTCGCCCAGCGCCCATTGCCATCCATAATGATAGCAACATGCTGCGGCAAAACACCAGCCTGTTCACAAACAGATATGCCCATTAAACAGTTAAGATGTCTTTTTCTTTGTGTTCCACAACCATATCAATTTCTACAATGAAGCGATCGGTCACCTTCTGCACTTGGTCTTGCATACGTTTTACTTCATCTTCTGGAAGCGATTCTTCTTTCTCTAATTTTTTAACATCATCATTACCATCACGGCGAATATTTCGTACCGACACCTTGGCTTTTTCACCAACCTGCCTTACTTTTTTCACCAAATCTTTACGCCGTTCTTCAGTAAGCTCAGGCAAAATAATGCGAATGACTTCTCCGTCATTGCTTGGATTCAAGCCTAAATCTGATGCCAAAATTGCCTTTTCAAGATCACTTAACAGTGGTTTTTCCCAAGGCGAAATCATCAACATGCGTGGTTCTGGTACACTGATATTACCAATTTGGCTCACTGGAACATCCGAGCCATAATAAGATACGCGCACATGGTCAAGAAGTGCAGCATTGGCTCGTCCTGTGCGAATCGTCGCCAACTCTGATTTTAATGATCCAATCGTTTTTTCCATACGTTTTTCAATAGCAGCAAACATAGTCACCCCTCTTTAACCAATGTACCCACGGCTTCGCCAGCAATAGCCTTGAGCATTTCCCCAGGTTGTGTCACATCAAATACCACAATTGGCATTTTATTATCACGACACAACGATAACGCTGTAGCATCCATCACACCCAACTGTTTGGTTAATGCCTCAGTAAATGTTAATGTTTCATAGCGTGTTGCATCAGGATTTTTCACAGGGTCGGCAGTATACACCCCATCAACCTTTGTCCCCTTTAGCACAACATCAGCATTGATTTCCATCGCTCTAAGGCTTGCTGCCGTGTCCGTCGTAAAATAGGGGTTGCCTGTGCCCGCCGCAAAAATAAGAATGCGGCCTTTTTCCAAATGACGTACAGCACGCCGACGAATATAAGGCTCAGCCACCTCTTTGATATATAACGCAGAGATAACACGCACACAGGCTCCTTGGCGCTCCAGTGCGTCTTGCAAGCCAATGGCATTCATCACTGTTGCCATCATGCCCATATAATCTGCACTAGCACGATCCATACCTGATGCTGTACCCATATTACCACGGAATATATTTCCACCACCAATCACAATCGCTAACTCAACACCACTTTTGGAAACCACAATCAACTCGGCTGCCAAGCGGTTAATCGTATCAGGGTCAATGCCATAAGCACCGTTACCCATTAATACCTCTCCAGAAAGCTTTAATAATACTCGTTTATATTCATCTTTACGTCGCACTATTAAAACCCTCCAGTGAGTTGTATCATTTATCCATTAACCTGCGCAGCTACTTCCGCAGCAAAATCACTTTCTTCTTTTTCAATACCATCGCCCAAACCAAAACGAACCATACCTACCAGCGCCGCATTGGCTTGAACCGCTTTAATGGCTTTACCTACGGTATGATCAGAGTCCATTACAAATTCTTGATCCAGTAAGCAGTTCTCAGAATAAAACTTATTCATCTGACCTGTTACAATCTTCTCAACAATCGCAGCAGGCTTACCGCTTGCCAAAGCGCGATCCGTTAACACTTTACGCTCACGCTCAATGGCTTCTTCAGTCACTTCATCACGTGATATAAACTGTGGGTTTACCGCAGCCACATGCATAGCAACCCCACGAGCAACATCATTCAACGCATCGCTTGCTTCACCATTAATCGCCACCAACACACCAATCCTACCTGCACCATGAATATAAGATGCCATTGCACCTTCACACTCAAGCACAGAGAAACGTCGGATACCCATATTCTCACCAATTGTTGCAATCAATTGAGAGAGTGCCTGCTCAACATTCAATGCATCGTCAAAGGGCAGTGCTTTCAATGCGTCCACATCAGCAGGTCGTTTCGTCAAAATCAACGCATTCAACGCATCCACAAACGACACAAATTGATCATTCTTACTGACAAAATCAGTCTCAGCATTCACTTCCAGAACCACAGCAGCATTACCCCGTGTCGCTGTTGCAACAATGCCCTCTGCTGCTACGCGACCAGCTTTTTTAGAAGCCGCCGCCAAACCTTTTTTACGCAGAAAATCTACAGCAGCATCGTGGTTACCATCAACCGCACCCAATGCCTTTTTGCAATCCATCATGCCTGCACCCGTTGCTTCGCGCAGTTTTTTTACATCAGCAGCCGTAATCTTGGCCATGATCCGTCCTCCAATTCCATATCATTCAAGAATTTATATAAATAAGTAATAAAAAAGGGCGACATATGTCGCCCTAGAAATGACTACGCAGCTGCGGCTTCTGCTTCTTCAGCGGCATGCGTCATGGCTTCAACAACATCTTCATCCTCTTCTGCATTTTCAATCTTAAATGCTTCTGCACCATCAATAATAGCATCCGCAGTTTTAGCGCAAAACAAACGTACAGCACGAATGGCATCGTCATTACCTGGAATGATATAATCCACATCACTTGGATCACAATTGGTATCCACAACAGCCACAACAGGAATACCCAAGATCTTAGCTTCTTTCACAGCCAGCTCTTCTTTACGTACATCCATCACAAATAAGCAGTCAGGAAGGTTTAGCATATCCTTGATACCACCCAAGGAGCGCTCCAATTTATCCAATGCACGTTGCTTTTGCAGGGCTTCTTTTTTAGTTAACATTTCAAACACGCCTTCTTCTTTCTGGCGCTGCAAGTCTTTCATTTTACGAACCGACTGCTGAACAGTCTGGAAGTTTGTCAGTGTACCACCCAACCAACGATGATTGACAAAATACTGACCAGCCCGCAATGACTCTTCTTTGATTGCGTCACGCGCTTGACGTTTTGTTCCTACAAACAGAACTTGACCACCAGCAGCTGCCAACTCACGCATGAATGAGTAAGCCTCATTGGCCATGCGCAATGTTTTCTGCAAATCAACGATATGAATACCATTACGTTGACCAAAAATATAAGGAGCCATTTTCGGGTTCCAGCGACGGGTCTGATGACCAAAATGAACACCTGCTTCAAGCAGCTGTTTCATAGTATATTGAGACATAAAGTCCTCCAGTTGTTAATCCTCCACCACCCAAAACTTGTTGGTTTGATTTAAAAACAAACAAGCACAATGGAAGGGCAGTGTGCGAAGTGTCGCGCTTTCTACTCACATTCACTATAGCACGCAAGAATTCTATATTTCGCCGCAAACAATCTGAATTAAAAAATAATATTTTAGGCGCATTTATGAAGCGATAATTAACCTGAATAATTTCTCGCAAATTGTCGATTAGTGACGAATGGTTCCTTTGGGTGTGGCAGCCTGAATCTGATCAATTTTTCCATAATGTGATTCGTAGTTGTTAATGTTTTCCTGTAATGCAGCCACAATACGCTTGGCATGGGTGGGCGAAACAATGACTCGCGCATTGATCATGGCGGCAGGTTGGGAAGCAAGAATGAAATCAAGAATAAATTCTTCTTGCGTGTGTGCAACAAACATTTGATTGGCATACGTACCACGTTGAATGTCTGGTGATACTTGAATTTGTAGTTCTTGTGGTGCGGCTTCTTGTTTGTTTTGATCAGTCATTTCTACTCCGTAATTCTTGTTTTGCATCCTCGTAAAGTTGCTCAAGGGTTTCTGTGTCCATCGTTGATAGTGAAAGCTTGCGCTGTTGGCTTAAAGATTCCATGCCACGAAAACGTTGGGCAAACTTACGATTTGTACTCATCAAACACAACTCTGCATCCAAATCCAATTTCCGCGCTAGGTTTACCAGTGTAAATAACACATCACCAAATTCATCTTCAAGGCGGTGCAAGGGAGCCTTCGCCTTAATTTCAACATTCAACTCATCCATCTCTTCCTGCATCTTTTCCATGATATCACTTGCTTGTACCCAATCAAAACCAACCCTTGCCGCACGATCTTGCTGTTTTTGCGCATATTGAAGAGCGGGTAAGGGAGGAATGCCATCCATCAGGCTTTTACGCTCTTGATGTTCATCATCCTTGAGTGACTCCCACTGAACCGATAAGTCAGCAGGCTTGGCATTTGCAAATACATGAGGGTGACGGTAAATCATTTTATGTACCAACGAATCAATCACATCATTCCAATTGAATTGCCCCTCTTCCTCAGCAATGCAGGCATAAAAGGCAATTTGTAGTAATAAATCCCCAAGCTCATGCAATAGAGGCTTCCAGTCACCTTGTTTTGACGCAATAGCGATGGCTTCAAGCACTTCGTGTGATTCTTCCAATGTGTAACGCCTCAAACTCTCAATAGTTTGCGCGTTGTCCCATGGGCATTCTTGGCGTAACAGTTTCATTAATTTGTTTAATTTATCAAAGGGGTTGCTAATTTCATTGATTCTTTCAGGCATTTTGCATCGCCTCGAGTGCTCTACTGGGTATAATGCCCTTGCTGTATAACCACGTTGCGATTAAAGCCTGAATCTCGTTAAGGCATTTTATATCCGACGCTTCAAAACGTAGAACCAAAGCAGCTTGTGTATTGGATGCCCGTAAAAGCCCCCAGCCACCTTTGTACTGAATGCGCATACCATCAATAGCAATGACCTCATAGCCAAGCTCTAAGAAATGTTTTTTTGCATCTTCGATATATAAAAATTTATATTGATCGGAGCAGCTAATGCGTATTTCAGGTGTTATTTCAGAATGTGGTACATCGTGTAGGAATGTTGAAATAGGGTGATTCACAGTCGAGAGAAGCTGTAGAATGCGAGCTCCTGCATACACCGCATCATCGAACCCATAAAAGCGGTCTGCAAAAAATATATGCCCACTCATTTCACCTGCCAGTAGTGCGCCAGTTTCTTTCATTTTGGCTTTGATCGGCGAATGGCCTGTACGCCACATAATAGCCTTACCACCCGCTTGTTGAATGCCAGAGTATAACAGTTGTGAAGATTTTATTTCGGATATGATGGTTGCTTCTGGGTGTTCTTTCAACAGCTCTCGGGCCAGTAAAAGTAGCAACATATCCCCCCATATAATCACGCCACTTTCATCAACAATACCAATGCGATCGCCATCACCATCAAAAGCAATACCAAGATCACTTCCCGTTGCTCGAACTTTATGGGCAAGATCCCGCATATTTTCTTCAATCGTTGGATCAGGGTGGTGATTGGGAAATCTTCCATCGGGCTGGCAATAAAGTTCAACGACATCACAACCTATGCGGCGATAAAGGGGGGCAGCAATGATACCCGAAGGCCCATTTCCAGCATCAATCACAACTTTTAATTTATTTCTCCGTTGCTGAGAAAGCGAACAATCAGCCACAACAAAGTTTTCATAATTATTCTGAATAGAAATGGATGTAATAACGCCTTTTTTTTGCGATGGCTGTAAGTTCTGTTGAATAAGCTTTTTGATTTGTTGAATATCTTGCCCATGCAGGCTTTCTTGCCCTTTCATAAGCTTAAAACCATTGTCACAACTTGGGTTGTGGCTGGCGGTTACCACAATACAGCCTGCAGTATCCAAGTCGAATACAGAATAATAGGCCAGCGGGGTTGGTGCCATACCAATATCAATAACGTCTCTTCCTGCATCATTGAGCCCGCGCATGAGCGCCGCTTGCAGTAGCTGTCCTGATACACGTACATCACGGGCAACACTGACGGCGCGCTGATCATCCTGCGGCAATATTGCAGCAAAGGCTTTTCCCAAGCGGTAGGCAAGCTCCTCGCTAATATCGCTGCCAGCTATGCCGCGAATATCATATTCACGAAACACATGATGCGGGAAGGCTGTACGCTGTGGAGGAAAAATGGGCGAGCTCATAAAGTAAGAATTGAAAAAATCAACATCCGCGCAGCATAGCGCGAACCGTTTATAAATAAAGCGCACACTGCTTGATCTGGATATTCGACATAAGATATCCCAGCGATCAAATCCTCTTCACATCCTATAGAGCGAAAATACGTACACTAAATCCGAAATTGCAGTCTTGCTTGGTCATACAATGTCGCAAAAAGGCCGATTTTGTATAATGCAAAGCGAAATCCGATCTTAAATGTATATTGTCAGAACCACGTACTGTTTACCAGCACTGTGAAGGTAGCCCCCTATAAAAACGATCCTTATGTCGAATATCCAGTGAATAATAAACACTTTGACAAAATCGGTCTCATTTCTGTGCGAACGTTATGGTGCAAGATTCATCACCCAGCCACGGCTCGGTAGACACTTGATGTGAATTCGATTTGCCCGATGAAACATCTCTGTTAATAACAGGTCAGGCCCGTATACGGACCCGTATGTGCGGTGCTGTGGGAGGGGGCTGCTTGAGCAGCTCCCTATCCTGATTATCAACAGTTATTAAATGCAATCATTGCAACAAACTTCGGAAAATTAGGCTTCTTTACTCATTATAAAAATAGACATTTTTAGCATTTTCCTTATATTTGAGGAGTAAGCTTGATGGCTGAAGTTTCACCGTTTTTAGAAACAAAAAAGTAAGCATTGATAACACAATACCTGGCTCTTTCAAATTCTAAATGGGTAGGCAAAATTCATAGGGGGATAAGCAAGCTCAATGACTCACCACAAAACAAGCTGTCGAATGCTAATCCTGCAAAGCCGCACGCCTCCCTCATTCTAGGAAGGGCGACGTGCGGCTCCGCAGAACAAGCATTCTAGGCAATTTTGAAGCTCATTTTAACATCAGAAGAGCATAGTGACTGGGTGAATATCTAATTGTGATATGATTACCCTAAT